>JBGPOG010000249.1:0-6727 GCA_041487935.1 Chthonomonadia bacterium
CATTCGCCGGCAGTTGCCACAGCCCATCTCGAGAAATGAGGCTGTGGAACGAACAAGAAGAACAGCGATTCGGTTGCCGCCGTCCCAGACAGAACGGTAGCCAGGGCGATCGGGAGATTGTCTCTAAAGATCCGGTCTTCGAGCGAACCGACGAAATAACCGGCCAGCGAGCGAGTGACGATCAGGCTTCCGACGTAGACCGCGGAATAGGACGCCTCCAGCAATCCGAGCAGAAATCCGAGCGCGGCGCCGGTGTTCGCGCCCGCATAAAGACACTCGATCAGCAGCGCCGTGAGCGCGATGTTTGGACGAGCCGAGCGGAAGGTGAGGCTGTTGGCGAAAGCCGTTTGAACGATGAAAGCGACCGCCAGCATCACTGCCTGCACCGCTCTTCGGCCGCTGAGGCTCATTTGACCACGTAGACCTCTTCCAGGCGATTGAGTTCCACGGCGGGCCTTACTCGAACTTGTCGAGTGGAACCCGGCGTATCGATCGTCACGGATTGCACCGTTCCAATCGGCAGGCCTTTTGGAAAAATGCCCTTGCCGCCGCCAAGACCGGAAGAAACGATCGCATCACCCACTTTGACATCGGCATCGACATTAAGGTAGACCAGCGAAAGCGAGTTGGACCCATCTCCCCGGCAAACCCCGGTGGCGCGCGATTCAGGTCGCTGAACGGAGGCGCCGATTGCCGAGTGAGAGTCTGTGATCAAGAGAACAGCCGAGGTCGTCGGCGCCACGTCGTAGACATGGCCGACGATGCCCGAGGGCGTTACGGCAACGCTGTTTCGAATGACACCGTCGCGGCTTCCCCGGCTGATGACGATCGTCTCATAGGCCGGATTTGGCCGCACGGCCAGTACGTCCGCAGCGAGTTTATTGAGAGGTGGAGTGGACGCGAAGCCTAACTGCTGCCGGAGTCTCCGGTAACCGGCGTCCGATTCCCGCAGCCGCGCACGATCTTCTTTTAGCATCGCATTTTCGGCGCGCAGGCTGCGGTTTTCGATGTCGAGAGACCGGCCTCGCACGAGCCACCCGATCTGCCTGCCGAACCACTCGGACACGGCTCCAAATGCTCTTACGAAGGGGGCCGTGACGGTACGTATCGTGCCGGTAACTGGATCGTTCACACCTCGCTCAGCCGCGCGATCGTGCCACGCTCCCAGGATAACTCCCAGGAGCACGCAAGTTAGAACGACCAGATACTTTCGCCGCCGTTTGCCCGGTTCGCGTCGCACGGCGATTGAACTCCATGGGGGAGGGTTGGTGAGTGGTTAGTGGTGAGTGGTTAATGATCGAAGGTGGGTGCAATTGAACTTCGTGAAACAGGCTTCCCACAACTCACTACTCACGACTCACAAATCACTATTCACCCGCTCTTCAGCACTTTCCTCAAAGCGGGGTTTGTATTGATCTCTTCCAGGACTCGACCCGTGCCGACGACCACGCATGAAAGAGGATCGGTTGCAATGTGAACGGGCATTCCGGTTTCGCGGGAAAGCAGGAGATCGAGGCCTTCCAGGAGAGCTCCGCCTCCGGCAAGGACGATTCCCCGCTCCATAACGTCTGCAGCAAGCTCGGGCGGGCAGGTTTCCAGCGTGACTTTAACCGCTTCTACGATCGCGTTCAGCGGATCCTGAATCGCATCGCGGATTTCAGAAGACGTAATGGTCGTGCAGCGGGGAAGCCCGGTGATAAGGTCGCGCCCCCGGACCTCCATGACCCGTTCGGAAGCGGTAGGGTACGCCGACCCGATTTCAAGCTTGGTCGTTTCGGCGGTACGATCTCCAATAAAGAGGTTATAAGTCCGGCGTACGTAGCTTGTGATGGCTTCATCCATTTCGTCGCCCGCGACTCGGATGGACCTGGCGGTCACAATCCCGCCGAGTGAAATCACCGCGACCTCGGTCGTGCCGCCGCCGATGTCCACAACCATGGATCCCGTCGGCTCGGTGACAGGCATTCCGGCCCCGATCGCCGCCGCCATCGGTTCTTCGATCACGTAGGCTTCCCGGGCGCCCGCCTTTTGTGCGGCCTCGAGCACGGCTCTCCGCTCGACTTCCGTTATGCCGGAGGGAATACCGACGATGACTCGCGGCGCGACCCAACCCTGCCGCCGGTGTACCTTATTGATGAAGTAGCTGAGCATCCGCTCGGTCTGCTCGAAATCGGCAATAACGCCGTCTTTGAGCGGGCGGATGGCGACGATGTTGCCGGGGGTTCGACCCAGCATTCGCTTGGCTTCTTCGCCGACGGCGAGTACCTTACGGCTCTCCTTTTCGATCGCGACGACGGAAGGCTCCCGCAGCAAAATCCCTCGCCCACGTACGTGGACCAGGGTATTCGCGGTGCCAAGGTCGATTCCCATGTCGCGGGAGAAGCGCCCGAGGACGCTTCTAAGGATGTTCATTCGGTTGGCGGTACTCCGGAAAACTGCGTGCGGGATATGGTTGCAATTCCTATTCGAGAACTGATACCAGAATTGTACACGCGGATGGCAAACAAATTATAGCACAATCACCTGCCACAAGGGATTGTGGAGACGGCGGTCGAACATTGCCGCACCGAACAATTGGAGTGGCGGGATTGGCTACTGAAATTCCTTCCGAAACAGAAGAATCCGTCCATCTGGAACGCCGTCTGAGTCTTGTGCAGGCCACGGCTCTGAACATGGCCAACATGATCGGAGTGGGCCCGTTCATCACGATTCCGATCCTGATGAGCGCGCTCGGCGGCCCGCAGGCCATGCTGGGTTGGGCGGTTGCCATCCTGACCACCATTCCCGACAGCATGGTCTGGGCGGAGCTCGGCGCGATGATGCCCGGGTCGGGGGGGTCTTATGTCTACCTCCGGGAAGGATTTGGCCGGCTAACCTGGGGCCGGCTGATGGCGTTTCTCTTTATCTGGCAGTTCATCATCAGCGGCCCGCTGGAGATCGCGTCAGGTTATATAGGATTCGCCGGTTACGCCAAGTACCTCTGGCCGGGACTAACCAATCTTCAATCCAACCTGCTGATCGTAGGAATCGGTCTCGTTACCATCGCTCTCCTCTACCGCCGGATCGGCTCGATCGGCAGACTGACGATCCTGCTCTGGGCAGGCGCAATCGCGACCACGCTCGTCGTCATCGTCTCCGGCGTCTTCCATTTCGACGCCAGGCGCGCTTTCGATTTCCCGCCAAATGCCCTCCACTTTTCGTGGGGCTTCATGATGGGCTTGGGTCTAGCGGCGAGGACCGGAGTCTACGACTACCTGGGGTATTACGACGTCTGCTACATTGGTGACGAAGTTAGAGAGCCGGGAAAAGTGATTCCGCGCTCGATCCTGACGAGTTTAGTTGCGGTTGCGGCGATCTACCTGGGGATAAACCTTTCCATCATTGGCGTGATACCGTGGCGGGAATTCGTGCCCTTCGAACACTCCCCAATTGCCGGATACATCGGCTCTGTATTCATGGAGCGTCTCTATGGCCGCCCGGTGGCAATGGTCTTCACCGCCATGGTGCTCTGGACTGCTTTTGCATCGGTGTTCGCACTCTTGCTCGGTTACTCGAGGATTCCCTATGCGGCGGCAAGGGACGGGTACTTCTTTAAGGTATTCGCTCGAGTCCATAAGACGAAACACTTCCCGTATGTCTCCTTGCTGGTGATCGGCCTGATTGCCATCGCCTGCGGCTTCACGTCGCTGGATTTCGTGCTCGGCGCGCTGATCGTCACGCGAATCCCGGTCCAATTCATCGGGCAAATCGTTGCGATCTATTTGCTCCGCAAACGCGCGCCGGATATGCGGCGGCCGTACCGAATTTGGCTCTATCCGCTCACCAGCCTGCTTGCCCTCGTCGGGTGGGTGTTCTTATTTGTAACGGCCGATGTGCCCACCCTCAAGCTTGGCATAGGCTCCCTGGCGCTAGGAGTCGGCGCGTTCTACTTGTGGTCGCGGATATCGAAGCAGTGGCCGTTTGACACACGTAATGAGCAGCTAACGCCCGAACTTTAGGGGCAGAAGAGAATGAATAAAGTTAACCTCGCCGAGAAGCTCGCGAACTTCTCCGACCACTGGAGCCCAAGAATCGTAGGCGAGCTAAACGGCCAGTACGTGAAGCTGGTCAAGTTCCAGGGTGAGTTCGTCTGGCACAAGCACGAATTAGAGGACGAACTGTTCCTCGTGGTCAAAGGCCGCTTCAGGATGGAAATGAGAGATCAGACGATCCATCTTGAGGAAGGCGAGTTCCTGATCGTGCCCCGCGGCGTGGAGCACCGGCCGGTCGCGGAAGAAGAGGTCCACGTACTGCTGTTCGAACCGGCCGGCACCTTGAACACCGGCGGCACGACCGATGTGAGAATGGTTTCCGACCCGGAGAGGATTTAGATGCCGACCTCTCGAGCGATGGAATCCCAATGTGCACTCCATTTGCTGTGCAAAGCTGCTCGACTTGGATACAATAGTATCGAGGCACATATCGATACCAACAAGGTATAAGGAGAATCGCAATATGCCACAAACACTTGAAAAACTACGTCTCGATTTAGGACAGCTACCTGCAAATCAGCGCGCTGAGCTTGCACGTTTCCTAATCGAATCGCTTGATATAGTAAGTGATGAAGATGCCGGTGCTGCGTGGGACGTCGAGCTAGCACGAAGGATCGCGATGGTCAAGAGTGGAAAAGCCATAACCGAACCGGCCGAGGACGTGTTCGCGCGCCTTCGCGAAAAATATGGATGAAGCCGATTCGGTTCATGATGGAGGCTGCCGAAGAGTTAGATGCGGCGATTGCCTGGTATGAAGAACAAGAAATAGGACTGGGGCGCGAGTTCCGCATGGAGATCGAGTATCTCTATGAACTAATCCAAGTTTTTCCGGGGATCGGATCTCATTACCAAGAAACCGATCTTCGACGTGTGGTGGCTCGGCGTTTCCCATATGTCCTCTATTACCTCGACAATCCGGACGAAATCTTGGTGGTCGCAATTGCACATGGGAAGCGCAGGCCGAGCTACTGGAAGCACCGCTTGCGTGACCCCTAACAGAAAATGGCTCATCATTCCATGACTTAGACACAGGATAGACCTTCTGGAGAAAAAGAGATGGACAGTACCGAGAAGCCCAAGACCGGAACCGCCGGCTGGTTCGACTTGACAATTCCGAACGGCGAAGCCGTACGCGACTTTTACCAGGGAGTTATCGGTTGGACTTCCGAACCAACCGACATGGACGGCTACGATGACTACAGCACGATCGCGCCGGGCACCGGCGAATGCGTCGCCGGGGTTTGCCACGCTCGCGGATGCAACGCGGACCTTCCGCCGCAGTGGCTGTATCGTGGAGGACGTGGACGCCAGCATCACAAAGTGCAAGGAAATAGGCGGCGAGCTTATCGCAGGGCCGAAATCGATGGGTGACGCGAAATACTGCGTGATCCACGATCCGGCAGGAGCGGTATGCGCGCTTTATGAGCCTTAGGAAGCCATGGAATCCCACACCCACTGGGTTCTTCCAGCCCGACGGAGCCGCTTTCGTCCGTGGATGGGATGCGTCGGTTGCGTTGGCCTATTCTTTGGCTGCATCGCATTCGGATTTTGGCGGCTCGCACGCAGCCTAGACCTCAGTACCGGGAACCCAGTGGACAGGTTCAAACAGGCGCTGGGAGCGCGGCCACCCGCCGGAGTCTCGGATATAAGAGTTGCTGGCTCCGTTGCGTTGGGCGGCGGCATCGCATGGATACGTTTCGTCGCTTCGGATGCAACAGCGACCCTCGATGCGCTCAAGAATAACGCAAGCGGTTCCATAGTGGTAGTCGATCAACCGTGGCGGAATTGCCTGCCCCCTCTATATCAGATATATCAATTCGACCAGCAGAAGGTGGGATGGCAGACTATTTACACTCGGAACGTCATGGAGTGTTATCGATTTCCAATTCAGGGTAGCGCTGCTGGCTGGTTTGGTGAAATCTTCCTGGATAGGGCGAACAGAGTTTTTACGTCCACGCTGAAATATTGTAGAGATTTCCGACGCCACCTGCGTACTGCCCGCCATCACACCGGAATGGCAAAGGAACGTTTCAGTAAGTGCGCTTGGTGCACTTCGTGTTCTTCGTGTTTAAATGCCTTAAGCGTATTTCCAGGAGCTAAACGATATGAACTTCCTCCCATTTCTGCTTCTCACGTTCCTTGCCGGGCAGCAGGACATCCGCGAGCTGAAGCTCAAGGACTGGCAGCCGCGTTCGATGATGGTCACCAAGGAGACCAAGGTCGATAAACCCGCCTTCCCCGTAATCGATATCCACAACCACCTGGGCGGCGGGAGCCGGCAGCTTACGCCGGACCGGGTCAAGCAGATCCTCGCCCAGATGGACGAAGCCGGCATAAGGACGGTCATCAACCTGGACGGCGGCTGGGACGACCGGCTTAAAGAGACCGTCGCCGCGTTGGACAAGGCGCATCCTGGCCGGTTCGCGACTTTTGCAAATGTGGACTTCGGCGGCATCGACGATCCCGGTTGGAGCGACCGCGAGGCCGTGCGCCTGGAGGCGGGATTCAAAACCGGCGTGCGCGGATTGAAGTTCTATAAGCAGTTCGGTCTCGGAGCCAAATATAAGGACGGCCGGTTCGTTCCGGTGGACGATCCGAAGCTCAATCAAGTATGGGACGTTTGCGCCAAGTATAAGCGGCCTGTGCTCATCCACACAGCCGATCCTGCCGCTTTCTGGACGCCGCTCGACCAGTAC
>JBGPOG010000250.1:0-6724 GCA_041487935.1 Chthonomonadia bacterium
CGAAGCGCAGCCAGGAGATCACATTCGGAAGCAGGGCGGCGACGTACACAAAGGCGACCGCGTGTTGGAATATGGCGCCGTCATTGGGCCGCCAGAGATCGCCATGATGGCCGCCATGGGCGCCGATAATCCCCTCTGCTTCCGAAAGCCTCGCGTTGCGGTAATCTCGACCGGCGATGAGCTCGTGGACCCGTCGATAATTCCCGAAGGCGGCCAAATCCGCGACAGCAATCGATTTGCCCTCGCAGCCCTGGTAGCAGATGCCGGAGCGGAGCTGCATTCGATTACCCACGCGGCTGACGACGAGGCTCAAATCGAACAAATCCTTAGAACCGCCGGAGGATTGGACGGAACGATGCCGGCTGACATCATCGTAACATCGGGAGGGGTGTCGGTGGGTGACCGAGACTTCGTGAAGCCAGTGCTCGAGAAATTAGGCACCTTGGATTTCTGGCGTGTGAAGATGAAACCAGGCAAACCGATCGCCGTAGGCCGGATTGGTGAATCGCTGTTCTTCGGCCTTCCGGGTAATCCTGTTTCGACCATGGTGACGTTCGAGTTGTTCGTGAGACCCGTAATTTTGCGAATGGCCGGCCATAGCAAGGTTCTTAGGCCGCGCATAACTGCAACACTCGAATGTGAGGCGCTACATAGGCCCGGGCGCGAAGAATACGTGCGCGCCGGTGTGACGATGGTGAACAATGAATTCGTGGCGACTCCGACCGGATCCCAGGGTTCGGGAATTCTATCTTCTATGATTGGCGCAAACGCCTTGCTCGTGATACCTTTGACTGCCGCAAATCTGCCTGCCGGGTCGACAGTCGAGGCTTTGCTGTTAGCAGCTCCGGAATCCATTCCCTATGACAACCATTGAGGCCGAACGTCCGGTCCAATGCGGACCGAAACCGCACTTGCCTTCCCGTATTGCGGAGCTGGGGTACTGCCTGGCATTCGCGGTAGTCGCGGCATTCCTCGCGTTCATGCCACTCGCTCGGACGACATTCCAGCTCTTTTTCGATCGGGGCGCCCGGCTCAATGCTGTCTCATTTCTGGGAGACGGTGTGCCGATTCCGCGCGCGCTCACCTGGAGCCAGGGAGCTCAAAATCTGGTCATCAATTTAGCGAACATGTCGTCCGCCGGGGTCCTTGGACTTGAAATTGTTCTCTACCTGATTCTTGCTTATTGCGCGCTGCGAATCCTGAACCCTAGTTTCAGGCTCACTTCCGGCGTCGACTGGGATTCGAGCCTGTTAACTCGTACCTACATGCACACCCCCCCGCTCATCAAGGCTTTTCTCATCGCCATCGCGGCGGCAATTCCTGCATTCCTGGTCTGGGCCGCAATCGCACTCGCGTTCGGCGACAATCTACTTTCTCTCTGGCTGAGAATGGCGCTGTCCGGTGCGGCAATCTGGTATCTGTTTAGCCGGGACGGCGTGGCCGGCGATTATGAAAACGGCAACTACGATCTTCCTCGAGAGCGGAGCGCCGCCCGCTCATTGATCTTAAGAGGCGCAATTGCGGGCACGGCGGCAACCGCTTTTGCGCTTCTTGCGCCGCGTATCGGAGGCGAGGGCTTGTTCGCCTTTTACCAAACACTTGGAGGAATCGGAGAAGAGCGGTGGAGGACAATCGCCGCCATTGCATGTGGAATACCGGCGCTCCTGGCATTCTCCGGGGGAATCATCGCCGTTGTTCTTGGCGCGCCAGGTATCTCCGCATCGGATCGAGTACGCTCCGGAGCCGCGGCATTCATTCTGTTTCTGGTAATCACGCTTTTCAGCAACGTATACCTGCCCCATTATTTGATCGACCGCTACGATTTTGTGCCAAGCCTCGACCGGCTTTCCAGCAACGGCGTGTCGGTCGCCACAAGCAGACTCTCAAAGCTCTCCGGAGTGCCAACCAACACGCCCGGATTCGAGACTGTCCTACTGCTCAGTCCCGACCGATCTGTTTCGCTGAACATCGGCAAGACGAGCATCGTCGGACTCGAAGCGAGCGCTTCCGCGGAAAAACGGATCGAGCGATTCTTGGAACTGCGCGGATATCAAACTGCCCTATCCGATACAGCCTTCAAGACGCTGCACGACGCGGCCGCCCTGCGTTGGGACACCCCCGACACGTTGCGCGTGATTTACACGAATCTCACGCGATGCCCGGATCCGGTATACCTCCGCTTGTTCATGAGCAAGCTCACAGTTAGCCCGGCGACTCCCGAATCGAGACGCTTCGCAGACCTTCTGGCCGACGAGAACAGATTTGCCTATCTCTCACGGGATTCTCGCATGGCGATGGGCGATATCTACGCCCATTTCGGGGATGGCGCTAATGCTGCCAAATGGTACCGAAGCGCGGAAGTGCCTGAATCGCGAATCGCGGAACTTATGCCTGAACGCGTGATGATGTCCTGGGGAGAAGTGCTGGGCAAGATCACGCTAAACGGTAGGCCTGCCGCCAATTGTCGCGTTGGCCTCATCCCGGATCGTGTGATCCCGGAGGCGTTAAGCTCTGCGCTAGGACCAGGGCTTCTCCGTCCATTCTGGTTTCGATGGGTCGGGCCGATGACAACCACCGGCACTCAAGGCGGTTTCCACATAAAGAACGTAGTCGCCGGCCATTATCGGATGCTCGTGATGAGCCCTGAGATTCAACTTCCGCCTTTTTCCCGAAAACTCCGTGTAGACAATGCTCCGGGCGAAATGTTCGTCGCCTATGGCAAGCCGGTTTTCGATTTGGGCACGATTGCGATACAGGCAGATACACCGGTTTACACGGCACAGAGGTAGGTCGGGAGATAGTGGGATCCTGACCAATTACGTGAAGTCTGACCTCTTCGCCCTTGACGATTGATGGGAGCAAATTGGAGACTTGATTATGCGCTGTACACGACTATACATTGGATTAGCCTCGATCTTGCTTTTTGCTGATCGCGCCTCTTCCGTTCGAGCTTCTGCAGATGCCCGAAAGCCGCTCGTCGTCTTCGTTGCGGCAGATCAGGAGTACGGCTCAGAAGAGACGATGCCGGTCTTCGCTCGCGAGCTCGAAAAACATTACGGCATGAGAACCAAGGTCTTGAAGGCATATCCGGACCAGAACACGGCAGACAACATTCCCGGACTAGAAGTGTTGAAGGAAGCAGACCTGGCAATCTTTTTCATGCGCTGGCAGCTCCTGCCGAAAGACCAGGTACAGTATTTCGATGACTATTTGAAGTCAGGCAAGCCTCTCGTAGCGTTTCGCACCAGCACCCACGCCTTCAACTATCCCAAGGGTAACGAACTTGAACGGTGGAACGCATTCGGTTCCTTTGCACTGGGCGCGCCTCCGGGATGGGGCGGAGATCACTTTCATTACGGCCACGAATCGAGCACTGACGTTACCTACATCCCTGCCGCGAGAAAGAACCCGATACTGAAGGGCGTGGAAACCTCGTTTCACGTCCGCTCATGGCTGTATCATACTCTTCCAAAGTTCCCTCCTCCTGATGCGAATGCGCTGTTAATGGGCAAATCGGTGAACCCGGATAAGGCCGCCACCGATAACCCCGTGGCATGGACCTGGAAGAACGGCTTCGGAGGGCGTGTCTTCGTTACGACGATGGGCCATCCCGAGGATTTTCGCGTGGAATCGGTCCAGCGGCTTGTCATCAACGGCATCCACTGGGCGCTTGGAAAACGTATTCCTGACAAATGGGCGGGAAAGATCGACTTCCAGGTTCCCTATCGAGGCGTGCGTACATCGCCCGCTCACCAATAAATTCCTTTGTCCCTCACTGACGAACGGCTTACCCGCTGCAAGTCATCGAACCAAGAGTGACATTTATGTAATCAATGTAACACTAAAGTCGTTCTAATTGGATACGGGTCGCCGGTATTTGTCTCTAATTCGAGTTAATTCGGCTACAAAACGGAAGTTGTATAATCAATTGTGCGCAGACTCGTTGACACATCTGAGACTTTGTGGTATAGTTTATCCAATTGTGTGACTGAGGGAATCGATGGCGGCCATGACTTTCGGGCAATGGGTTAAGGAACAGCGTTTGGCAAAAGGTTGGGGGCCCACACAGTGTGCGCGCCGTGCGGGCTGGAACCATCATGGCCAATGGGTCCGGATAGAGAGCGATGCGCCCATGCGTAAAGACGGAACCCACGCCCAGCCTCGGAGAGAATCATGTGAAAAGATTGCGCTTGGGCTGGGATTGCCGGCTGCGGAAGTCTTGAGGCGCGCGGGATATTCAGCCGGGGAATCCGGAGTATCATATTTTCAAGAGGACGACCAAACAATGAGCCAACCGAGTAATGCCTCCCTGGTAAAGGAGAACCGCCCTTCCATGGCAGATGCAGTCGAGCAGATGCTTGATGAGATCGCTACGCTACGCGCAGAAATCAATCGGGATCAGCACGATACTGAGATGTCGCGGGAACGGACGCTGGCGAAGCTCGCCAAAATCGGCGCTTCCTAAATGCTGAAGCCCGTTTACGATTTCGCCAAGCAGCTTCTAAACCTGGCTCGCGATACGCAAAAGAATAGCTCCGACATTAAGGAACTCCAAAAGCAAGTCGAAGTGCTGACGGATCGAGTAGTTCGATTGTCGTTTGACCTCGAGCGTTATCGCGAATCCGATAAGCAGGATCGCGAAATGCAATTGCTTCGCCTTGAGAACGCGCTTCTCCGATTTGAGCGCCGGCTTCCTGCGGCACCATCCACAGATGACACAGCGATCTGAACTACTTACACATTCATCGGTCCCCGCTCGCTTTTGACGCCAATCCGAGCTGCCGTTCGCGAGGAATCCGGCACCGTTCGGTTACCGACCCAGATGGCAGATCCCGGTGGAGAGCCGGATCCTTCACTCTCGTTCCTAATGACAGCACGTCAAAAACAGATCCCTAACGGGATGACGGAACTTCTGCGTTTGTCATGAATTGCAGTGTGTCGCTAACAACATTGAATGCTCCTAAGAAACTTCACCGTTTAGTGCATGAATGTCGACTTGCAAATCTAAAAACAGATCCCTACGGGATGACGGGGGCTGTGACAGTTTCTTACGTTCAACGCCGCGTTAGGCGCGGTAAAATGCTCAGAATGACGTCAAGAGCCAACGCTTCGTTCCGGACTGCGCTAAGCCAATTGCCAGTTTCCGATTACACCCCTTTCGCGGTAAAATCTACAGCACTCTATCTCGCTCAAAGGACCCCTTATGCCCAAAGAAGGAATCACGCCTCGCGATAAGGACTATTCGCAGTGGTATCTGGATATCGTGGCAAAGGCGGAGCTTGCCGACTACTCGCCTGTGCGCGGCTGCATGGTCATCCGTCCACTCGGTTATGCTCTCTGGGAGAACATTCAGGCTGAGCTCGACCGGCGCATCAAGGCCACCGGCCACGTCAACGCCTACTTCCCGCTGTTTATCCCGATGAGCTTCCTGATGAAGGAGGCCGAGCACGTGGAAGGCTTCGCCCCGGAGGTCGCGATTGTGACCAAAGCCGGTGGCGAGGAGTTGGCGGAGCCGCTGGTGATTCGGCCGACTTCCGAAGCGATCATCGGGCACATGTTTGCGAAGTGGGTCCATTCCTGGCGCGACCTGCCGCTGCTGATCAACCAGTGGGCGAATGTGGTCCGTTGGGAAATGCGCACGCGTCCCTTCCTGCGGACGACCGAGTTTCTGTGGCAAGAGGGCCACACGTGCCACGCGACAGAGGCTGAAGCCGAGGAAGAGACGCTCAAGATCCTGCACGAAGTCTACGCCGACTTCGTGGAGAAGGAGATGGCGCTTCCGGTGCTGCGGGGGCTGAAGACGGATAAGGAGAAGTTTGCGGGCGCCCTCCGCACGTACGCAATCGAGGCGATGATGGGCGATGGCCGCGCGCTTCAATCCGGCACCAGCCACAATCTTGGGCAGAACTTTGCGAGGGCCTTCGAGATCATCTACCAGAATGCGGACAACCAGCCGGAGCACTGCTGGACGACTTCGTGGGGAGTCTCTACCCGGCTGGTAGGCGCGCTGATCATGGGGCATTCTGACGACGAAGGCCTGGTCTGCCCGCCCCGGCTTGCGCCGATCCAGGTGGTGGTCGTGCCGATCTTCAAGGGCGACGAAGAGCGCGTGAAGGTCCTGGAAGCGGTCGACCTGATCGTCCGCCAGTTGAAAGAGAAGTTCCGCGTGAAATTGGATGACCGCGACCAGATGACTCCCGGCTTCAAATTCAACGAATGGGAGATCCGCGGCGTGCCGGTTCGGGTAGAGATCGGACCAAGGGACATAGAAAAGGGAACGGCAGCCGTCGCCCGCCGGGACATTCCGGGCAGGGACGGCAAGGAATTCGTTCCGCAAGCCGGCCTGGCAGACCACATTGGCAGCCTGTTGGACACGATCCAAAAGGGACTCTACGATCGAGCGCTTGCATTCCGCGAAAGCCATACGGTCGACGTGAGCAGCTACGACGAGCTAAGAGAAGCCGTGAAAACCGGATTTGCGAACACGTATTGGGACGGCGCCGGCGAAGACGAAGACCGCGTGCAAAACGAAACCAAAGCCACCATCCGCGTTATCCCGATCGAGCAGAGCGGCAAGCCCGGGAAGTGCGTGCTTACCGGCCGGGAGACGGCGCGGCAGGTGGTGTTCGCCAGGGCGTATTGAGGCGAGCGGCGGATTTCCGGTTCCTTGAGGTAATTGCAAAATGCCTGCGGTAAAGTCGAGCGAACGTCATTCCCGCATGCC
>JBGPOG010000251.1:0-6712 GCA_041487935.1 Chthonomonadia bacterium
AATCCGGCCTCAAGCTGTTGTGGGACCAGCTTGTCAAGAACGGCTACGCAATCCTCGCGATCGACGCTCAATACCACGGCGATCGGAAGCCCAAGGAGAAGATCGAAGTATTCGGCCGGCATATCTACTCGTCGCGGGATATGCTGGTTCAAACCGTCGTCGATCTTCGCCGGGGAATCGACTATCTCCAGAGTCGCAAGGAGATCGACCCGGACCATATCGGATACGTCGGATTCAGCATGGGCGGAATCCTTGGATCGATCGTGGCCGGTGTCGATACCCGGATTCAAGCGCCGGTGCTCGCGCTCGCCGGGGGTGATTTCAAGAAGATATCGGCGGAGTCCAGTCTTTCGGGAGTGAAGAAGGCGCGGTCCGAGTTTCCCCAGATGGCGGAAGTTGCGGGCCGCGTGCTCGACTCGCTCGATCCGAAGCGCTGGGTGAGCCGCATCAGCCCGCGGCCGGTCTTGATGATAAACGGCGACCACGACGACGTGGTGCCCGTCGAATCCGGAAAAATCCTTCACGACGCCGCGAACGAGCCGAAAGAGGTGTTCTACTACAAAGGCGGCCACGTCCCGCTCGGCAACGAAATGGCGCGCGTCATCATAAAGATCACCGATTGGCTGAATGGACATCTTAAGACAGAGGGGTGAGTGGTGAGTGGATAGAGGTGAGTGGTTAGTGGTGCCACTTTGCCGGCCGACCACTCACAACTCACAACTCACCACTCACAACTCACAACTCACCACTCACAACTCACCACTCACTCCTAAGGAGCCACATTGACCCGCCCAAGCTGGGAAGAATACTTCATGCAGATTGCGCGCGACGTTTCTACGCGCGCGACTTGCAACCGCAGGCTTGTGGGAGCCGTAGTAGTACTCGATAAACGGATTCTCACGACCGGGTATAACGGAGCGCCGCACGGTCTGCCGCACTGTACTGAGGTTGGCTGCAAGATGCAGGATGGCCACTGCGTCCGAACGCTGCACGCGGAGCAGAACGCGATTGTCCAGGGAGCGCTGAACGGTGTCTCGCTGCGCGGCGCAACACTCTATGTGACCTGCCAGCCGTGCAATAACTGCGCGAAGATGATCATCAATGCGGGGATCACCAAAGTGGTGTTCGATGGTGATTACCCGGATGAGTTTGCGATGGAGCTATTCGATCAAGCCAAAATTGAGCTGATCCGCCTTCCCGCGGACGCTCACGGGGTGGGGGAGACGCTGCGGTGAGAGGCCTTGCCGATGTCGCCGCTTTCTTGATCGCCCTTGCGGTTACGATGGCGGTCACGCCGTTTGTTACCAGGCTTGCGCTGCGGCTCAGCGTGCTCGCCGTCCCGCGCTTGCGCGATGTCCACGACACTCCCACGCCGCGCTGGGGCGGAATTGCGATCTACGTGGGTGTGATGACATCGGTGTGGATCACCGTAACCGCCCGCCATTTCATAACCCACGGCCAAAACGGCTGGAACTGGCACCTGGTCGGCGTGCTTCTAGCGGCTACTTTCATCGCCGCGGTCGGCTTAATCGACGATGTCAAGGATTTGCGCGCTCTGTATCAGGCTGCGGCAATCCTTGCGGCTGGGGGAATTCTGATCGGTTTCGGAGTCAGGATCGAGGGACTTACAAATCCGTTTATCGCCGAAGGGACCATCCAATACGATTGGCATCGTTGGCTGCCGCTCTCGTATCCCATTAGCGTCCTGGCGACGCTCTTCTGGGTATTTCTGGTCACCAAGACGGTTGACGCAATCGACGGTCTGGACGGCCTTGCCGCCGGAGTCTGCGCGATTTCATCGGCCACTCTCGCATTGATGGCTGCGGCATCTCACCAGCCCGAAGGACCGACTATCGCTCTGCTGGCGGCGGCGGTAGCCGGATCGTGCATCGGTTTTCTGCAGTACAATCGCCATCCCGCGAAGATCTTCATGAGCACCGTGGGCGCCCAGTTCCTCGGCTTGTTGCTCGCAGCGATCTCGATGATGGGTACTTTCAAGATCGCTGCCGCGATTTCGGTGTTCGTGCCTGTGCTTGTGCTTGGCGTGCCCATATTCGACTATGGGGTCGTTCTGGTGCGCCGCCTCCAGCATCGCGCGCCTCTTGCGGCTGCGGACAGGCGCCACTTCCATCACCGGCTGCTCGACCGTGGATTGTCGCACCGCCAGGCGGTGTGGGTGATATACGGCTGCACAGCCGTCTTGTGCGCCGTGGCCCTCGTCCTCTTCAAGACGACCCACTGACGATTAGAGCGGAAGTCTGCTCCTGAAAGGCGCTCTCACTTGATTAACGGGACCGAACAGAGGAAGGCCGAAGCCTGGATTCGCGTGATTTCGCGGATGTTCTGGCGGTGCACTCTGTATTCCGCGATCATCGTTGCTTCGGTGTATGTCCTGTTCCGGCTAAAGCTCGTTCTCGTCTACCTCTTTGTTGCCGCGATCATCGCCTACGTCATGCGGCCGATGGCCGGCTGGGTAGCACATCGAAAACTCGTGCTCACACGGCGCAAACCTCTTCACGTCAGACGGGTGGAGGCTACGCTTTGGGTACTGATTCTCATCTTCGTCGGGGGTGGCTACGGCGCGAGATTGTTGGCCACGCCATTCGTATCCGAGGTACAGAAGGTCTTCAAGCACTGGGATGAGTACAAGGGCAAATTCGACAAGTACAGTTCGGATTTCACCGATTGGTACTCAATGCACGTGAAACCGGAGTGGCGTGAGAAAATCGAGGCGGCGGTCAAGAAAAACTCCGCGACCGAGACGATCCAGAACCGGATCACGGAATGGATTGGAACCATCGCCAGGCATACCGGTGAAGTCCTTCACAATGTTGTGGAAATCGTTCTCTTGCCGGTTCTGGCGTTCTACTTTGCGCTCGACAGTAAGAAGCTGAAGCATGAACTGGTCGGAACGCTCCCGCGCCCTTGGCGGCGCGAATGGCTGCGGATGACGCACGCATTCAATCAAATCATGTACAGCTTCGTAGCCGGCCAGGCCATCCTGTGTACGCTTGCAGGGGTCTTTGTCGGGCTGGTTCTTCTCTGCCTTCGTGTGCCATATGCAACGACGCTGGGGGTCCTCGCCGGTTTAACGCGCGCAATCCCGATCATCGGGCCGATTATAGGGGGCATCCCCATTATCTTGCTAACGCTGGTAACGAACGGGTTGGGCACTGCGCTTTTCGTACTCGCGGTATTCACATTCATGCACTTCGCCGAGAGCAAGTTCATCATGCCCATGCTTATCGGCGACCGGATGGAGCTGCACCCGGTCGTCATTATCGTCGTGCTGCTTATCGGGCAGGAATTCGGCGGGCTGCTGGGAATGTTCTTTGCGGCGCCCATTGCGGCGATAATACGAGTCATCGTTCGCCGGTATTGGTTAAAGGCGCATCGCAAAGTCTATGTTAAGCCCTTACGAACGCCCGCGATTCCCGAGTCGGTCGATTGAAGACGTCATTTTCGACCCGCGCCTGCGGTCTAATTAACTCTTACGCACTTTCGACTCCTCATTTTCATATTTTCCGTTACTCAATCGTCAGGAATGCGGTCGTATAGATAACGCGACGTCTGAGCGCCACTCGCGGGTCGAGATCGATGACTTCCGATCCTTGTGCGAAGGAGGAAAGCTTGCGACCCACTGAAATCAGGGCTTTTACGCTGATCGAACTCCTTGTCGTGATCGCAATTATAGCAATTCTGGCGGCTGTACTATTCCCTGTCTTCGCCCGCGCCCGCGAGTCCGCGCGCAAGACCACGTGTACATCCAACTTGCGCCAGCTCGGACAGGCTCTCACCATGTACCTTCAGGATTACGACGATACGTTTCCGACCGCGAACTTCAACGATATGGTTGGGTTTGCATTCCCGCCGCAGTTGCACGTGGACGGCTCCGGCAATCCGGTCAACTTGCCGGATATCGTGCAGCCCTTCGTAAAGAACCGGCAGATCTTCGTATGCCCCACCATGCGCGCCCAACCCGGCCGTGCCCAACAGCATCCGTCCGATTACAACTACCTTTGCGTTCACGGCTGGCACGTCGTGCCCGGGTTCACGGACTTCGATAACGATTCGCAGGGGGTTTGCAGCCATCCGATGGCTGCGATCGGCCGGGTGAGCGAAAAGCCGATGGTGGTCTGTGACGGGCTGGGAGAGCACATGGGGGAGACGACGACCGACGTCTTCACAAAGGGTATCGTCGGAGCGCAGAATATCTGTTATGTAGACGGCCACGTCAAGCTAACGCCGGGCACATTCCAAGCAATTGTGGCGCTGTACAAAGCGCCAAACAACTGAGAGGAGTACTTTCTAAATACTAAGCCGCTTGGCGGCAATCCATTCTCGACCTATTCCAGTTCGAACAACTCCGCGACCTGGTGCCGGAACCCAGGTATAAGATCGCCAATTGATATTTCCTCGTCTGCGCGATATGTATGGCTCACGTCAGTCGAGGCAAAGACCTTGATTTCTTGCCTTTCTGGGAACATATGCCAGACCTGTTGGGCGCCTGCTTCAAAATATTCGCGAACTTTCCGTTGCGCGTCTGCTATGTCTTCCGATTTGGAAATGATTTCAATGCATAAATCCGGGGCGACTTCGCCGAACCAGTCTCCGGGCAATCCGCCGTTTACGCGAGACTTTCGCGTAAACGAAATGTCAGGGCACCGGATGTTCTTGTTTACCATCCGGAATCCTGCTTGTGAACCCGTAACGAACCCAAGCCCCTTGGTATGTTGTCGAAGAAGCGCAATGACGGTAGCACCGATAACATCGTGTTGAAAGTTGGCCGGCGCCCTTTTTGCCGCCCCATCTACGAGCTCGTACTTGTAGCCATCGTCCGGGAGGCGCATGAACTCCTCCTCCGTCATCGGCTTGTGCAACACAGCCATCAGTTTTGCGATTGCCATCGATTTCATCCAACTCTTGCTTTAGACATCATAACACAATCAGTTGCTCTGCGGCAACCTACCATTTCGCCTTCGCACGCTCCGGCAATGGGTGGCGATCGAGATACTCTTCGTAGGTTCCTGGGAAGTCGATTACTCCGTCCGGCGTGAAGCTCAGGATGCGGGTGGCAACGTCTGAGATCAGGTCGCGGTCATGGGAAACCAGCAGGATCGTGCCCTCGAAAAGTGAAAGACCTTCTCCCAGGGCGTTCACCGATTCCAGGTCGAGGTGGTTAGTCGGCTCATCCAATATGAGCACCGGGTCCTGGCGAATCATGAGCTTGGCGAGGAGAAGCCGCGCCTTTTCGCCCCCGGAGAGTTTTTCCGTGGACTTTAGAGCGTCATCGCCGCTGAAAAGCATCCTGCCCAGAAGTCCGCGGACTACTTGCGGATCGTCCGTTGGATTGAACTGCGACATCCACTCAAGGGCGGTCTTTCCCGGCTCGATCAGGTCGTCGTAATCCTGCGGGTAGTAGCCCCGTTCCATGCCGTGGCCCCATCTCACGGTCCCTTGATCGGGCTTGATTTCTCCAATCAACGTGCGCAGCAGTGTCGTTTTGCCGACACCGTTGCCTCCGATGATCGCCAGCTTGTCTCCTCGCATGACCTCGACGTTTATCCCCCCGAGCACGTGATTGTCGCCGAATGAGACGTTCAGGTCGTGGGCAACCACTGCTTCCCTGCCGCTCGCCTTTTGCTGCTCGAACCGGATATACGGACGCTGAATATTGGAACGCTTGAGCTCGGTCGGCGCGAGCCGCACCATCTCTTTCTTGCGGGATTGCACCTGGCTTGATCTTTGACCCGCGGCAAACCGGCTTACGAATTCCTGTAACTGTGCGATCTTCTTCGCCTTATCGCGATTCTCCGCCTCGACGCTTTGCCGCGCCTGAATCTTCTCATCGACCATTTGGTCGTAGTTGCCGGGGTAGACGATAATCGTGTCGTAGTCGATGTCCGCGATGTGCGTGCAGATGGCGTTTAAAAAGTGCCGGTCGTGCGAAATCACGATCAGCGTGCCGTCGTACTGCTGCAGGTAGCCCTCCAGCCAGTGGATCGACTCAAGGTCCATGTGGTTGGTCGGCTCGTCCAGCAGGAGCGCGGGAGGATTTCCGAAAACGGCCTGGGCAAGGAGAATTCGGAATTTCATATCCGTTGGGATCGATCGCATCAGGTCGCTGTGGCGCTCGTCCTCCAGGCCAATTCCGCGCAGGATGTCGGCCGCCTCGATCTCGGCCATGTAGCCGTTCTCGTCCGCGATGGTGGATTCCAGGTCGCCCAGCCGTTCCAGAACCTTCTCGCTGAAGTCGCCGGAGTCACAGAGCCGGTTTCGCTCTGTCAAGGCGTTCCAAAGGTTATCGTTGCCCATCATTACGGTATCGATGATGCGGCAGTCGTCGAACGCAAACTGGTCCTGTTTGAGCACACCCAATCTCTTTGGGCGAGAGATCGTCCCCCGATTGGTCGGCTCGACCTCGCCCGAGAGGATCTTCATAAACGTAGTCTTGCCCGCGCCGTTTGGCCCGGTTAACCCATAGCGGTTGCCAGGCGTGAACTTGACGGAGACGTTATCGAAAAGCGTTCGCGTGCCGAACGACTTGCTGACTTCACTGACGATGATCATAGCTTGGCCTCTATCTGAATAGCAATTGCATAATACACGGGAGGGCGAGGCTCCCGCCGAGATCAGCATTAAATCTCCGCGGGATCCTAGCCCAACCAACGAGCGTTTGACACAAAAAGAGACGCGCCGCATGGCGCGCCGA
>JBGPOG010000252.1:0-6712 GCA_041487935.1 Chthonomonadia bacterium
AGCCCAATGGCGTTCAGCCCTTCCCAATCTCCGGCAGAGGAAGTACCTGGAACGGAGCTGTGGCTTCGACTATTGCGGTTCCACCGGGCAAAACCGCCGAAATCACTTTCCTCCTCGCCTGGCGCTACCCCAATAAGTACAATCGTGCGGGCGTGAATTTCGGTAATCACTATTGTAAAGAGTGGCCGAGCGTGCGTGCGGTCGTGACGGAAGCTTCGGCCAACCTGGATTCCATCCGAGAGAAGACGCACCGCTTCCGCACGACCCTGTACGATTCCACCTTGCCAAACTGGCTGCTGGACGCGCTCTCTTCGCAGATGGCGATCATCCGGCACGTGGGCGTGGTCTTCCGCGCGGAGAACGGCGACGTTTATGGCTGGGAAGGCTCTAACGGGTGCTGCGATCCTACCTGTACTCATGTATGGGGTTACGAACAAACGCTGGCGCGGGTGTTTCCTGACCTGGAAAAGGAGATGCGCCGCATCGATTACAAGCACCAGCAGCGCGCGGATGGCGGAATCAACAACCGGACCGAGTTTCCATCGCCGCCAAAGCCGACCGGGGAGCAGCCCTTCAGCGACGGTCACGCGAGCTGCATCCTGAAGGCGTACCGCGAAGCGCTGAACCATCCCGACGATTCCTGGATGCGCGAGTACTGGCCCGGCATCAAGAAGGCGGTGCAGTACCTGCTTGGACGAGACATGGGCGGCAACGACAAGCGCGGCCTGCTGGCGGACGAGCAGTGGAATACTTACGACGACGCGATTCACGGGGTCAACTCGTTTATCGGCAGCTACTACCTGGCCGCGCTTCGAGCCGGTGAAGAGATGGCGATCCGGATGGGCGATCTGGCGTTCTCCGGCCATTGCCGCGAGACGTTCGAGCGCGGGAAACGCAACCTGGTCGCCCAGTGCTGGAA
This sequence comes from Chthonomonadia bacterium, assembly GCA_041487935.1. GTDB lineage: Bacteria > Armatimonadota > Chthonomonadetes > Chthonomonadales > CAJBBX01 > JBGPOG01. The sequence goes on from JBGPOG010000252.1 coordinate 920, forward strand.
CGGAGAGTACTTCTTCCAGAACCTGCCGGATGCCGAGCAGCGATGGGGCGAGTATGGCAAGGGCTGTTTGAGCGACCAGCTCATCGGGCAGTGGTGGGCGCATCAACTCGGGCTGGGATACGTCCTGCCGAAAGAGCACGTTCAAACGGCAATGAAGTCGATTTTCAAATACAACTGGCTCCCGGATATGAGCAATTGGAAGCACAACCAGCGCCCATTCGCAGGCGGCAAGGACAAGGGGTTGCTGATCTGCTCCTGGCCGAAAGGCGGCCGCCCTGCCAATCCGTTACCGTACGTCGATGAGGTCTGGACCGGCGTGGAATACCAGGTCGCCGCGCACATGATCTACGAAGGGATGGTTGACGAAGGCTTCGCCGTTGTCAAGGGTCTACGAGATAGATATGACGGCGCTCCGCGTCCGCCCATGCCGCGAAATCCCTGGAACGAAATAGAGTGCGGCGGGCATTACGCACGGGCGATGTCCTCGTGGTCGCTGCTCCTGGCGCTGTCCGGATACGAATATGACGGGCCCGCCAAATCGTTGCGTTTCGCGCCAAGATACACGCCCGCCAACTTCAAGAGCTTCTTCGTCGGTTCGGAAGGGTGGGGGAGCTTGATCCAGACGAGAAACGGTGACCGGCAGCGAAACCAGATCGCGGTAGCCGAAGGAGTTTTCAAGGTCGATCAGCTCCACCTCGATCCCGCTAGAGCGCCAAAACGCGTCAACGTAACGGTCGGGCGCGCAACCGTCCCAGCCACGCTGAAACCGCGAATGGATGGCGTTTCGGTTGTTCTAACTCAATCGATTCGACTTACTCGAGGACAGACGCTATCGGTTACGCTGAGCTAATCCTTATCGGCCGATTACGAGTACGACGACGAGTACGAGTACGATTGATCATCTGAACGCCTGAACGCCTGAACACCCGAATGCCAGCAACTCCTCAAACTCCCTCTCTGTGGGATGACTTAGAACCGATTGACGTCGCCGATATCGTGGTCGACGTCGATGCGCCGGACCTCCAGCCGGCCTATACATACCGTGTACCCGCGGAAATGCGGAGCGAGATCGCCGTAGGCACTTGCGTCCACGTACCGTTCGGCGGGCAGGAGAAGGTCGGTTACGTATTCGATTCAAGGTCTATGGATGACGGCGATCCATTGGCCGGCCGATTGCGCAATATCATCGCGACCGTGCGGGGCGCGGTCTCGTTCACCGTGCAGCAGGCAGTCATCGCGCGATGGGTTTCCGACCGGTTCGTGTGCGATTTGCCTGCCGCAGTCCGCCTGATCGCCCCGGCTGTAATGACGACCAAGATCGTGACGCGCGTAAGCCTTGGTGATCCGGGCCTGACGCCGGAAGCTGCCGGGAAATCTCCCGTCCAGGCAGCCGTTCTCTGCGCGCTCATCCGGCTCGGCGGGGAAGCGGCACTCGATGAGTTGCGTGCGGCAGTCCAGGCCAGCTCCTTCTCGGCTGCTTACAGCGCACTGCTGCGGAAGTCTCTAATCACCGAAAGCCGCGAGGTTGCGCGGGCGAGGACCGTCAATCGGACTATTCGGGCGTATGACTTGACTGCAAATAAGGATGCTGTGCGCGAGCGCCTATCCGGCGCCGGGAAACGCATCCTGTCGGTCGTCGGAGAGTTACAAAGCCGAGGCGAGACGCCTGTTCTGCCCGAAAAGCTCCTGCGATTGGCCCAGGCATCCCAAAGCGCGCTAAAGACCCTTATCGAGAAAGGCCTCGTATGCGCGGTCGAGCTGAAAGTGCGCCGGAGGGCCATCGAGATCCCGCCGAACCGAACAGCAGCCCCCATTCTCACGCCAGGGCAGAAGGCAGCAGCCGAATGGTTAGCCCGCGCAATTGAATCTACGGACCCATCTGACATCACGCATCACGCATCACGGACCACGGACCACGGATCACGCCTCACGGATGACGCCTCACGGATCATGGATCACGCATCAGGCGAGGTAATTGCAAAGGTCCGCGAATTGTCATCCCGAGGTACGAGGGATCTGCTTTTAACAGACGAATACGGATCTAAACCACGGCGAAAAACAGATCCGTCGTACCTTGGGATGACGGCTGGCTCGTTTCGCGAGAGTTTTGCAATTGCCTCAGGCATCACGGATCACGCATCACGCGTCGCGCTGCTCTTTGGCGTGACTGCCAGCGGCAAAACGGAAGTGTATTTGGACGCAATCGCGCGGACTCTCGACTCCGGCCGCGGGGCCATCGTGCTGGTCCCTGAAATCGCGCTCACACAGCAGGTGGTGGAGATCTTTAGCGGGAGGTTCGGTGATGAAGTGGCCGTGCTCCACAGCCGATTGTCCGATGGGGAGAAGCACGACGAATGGCGCAGACTTCAGGATCGGCAAGCGCGTGTTGTCGTAGGAGCGAGGTCCGCTGTTTTCGCGCCGGTAGATACTATCGGTTTGATTGTCGTCGATGAGGAGCACGAAGCCTCGTACAAACAGGACAGTCTCCCTCGGTACCACGCGCGCGACGTGGCGTTGGAGCGAGCCAGACTGTCCGGTGCAACGGTTCTCCTTGGAAGTGCGACACCGTCGCTGGAAACATACTATGCCACTGAGACGGGCAACATCGCGCGCCTTGAAATGCCGGAGCGCATTGACAACCGCCCGCTTCCCGCCATATCGCTGATCGACCTGCGGGAAGAGATGCGGGAGCACCGGTCGCTGTTCAGCCGCCATTTGATCGAGCGGATTGGAGAAACGCTGTCGGCCGGGCGGCAGACAATTTTATTCCTCAATCGGCGCGGATACTCGCAATTTGTGCTGTGCCGGGATTGCGGATATGTGGCGCGCTGCCCAAACTGCGCCGTTTCATTGACGTTCCATTCTTCATGGGGTTCCCTCCGCTGCCATCATTGCGATTACCAACGAGGCGCGCCCGCCATCTGCCCCTCTTGCAGCGGTACAAAGATCAGGGGATTCGGAATTGGGACAGAGCGGGTGGAGGAGGAGGCCCTCAAGCACTTTCCAAATGCCAGAATTGCCAGAATGGACCGCGATACGACCTCACGCAAAGGCGCTCACGCCAGCATCCTCGGCCGATTCAGACGGGGCGAGGCCGACATATTGATCGGCACCCAGATGGTGGCCAAAGGGCTGGATTTTCCGAACGTGACCCTGGTTGGGGTTATCAGCGCGGATACCAGCATCAACATGCCGGATTTTCGCGCGGCCGAGCGCACGTTCCAGCTAATGACGCAGGTGGCCGGCCGATCCGGGCGTGGGACCGATCCGGGCGAGGTCGTGATTCAATCGTTCTGCCCGGAGCACTATAGCCTGGAAATGGTTGTCCGGCAGGACTATCGGGGATTCTACGATCGGGAAATCGAGTTCCGGCGGGAGCTGGCGTATCCGCCATTTTCTCGCCTGGCCAATCTGGTTTGCAGTCATGATTCGTCAGATAGCGCGCGCGAAGCCACGCAGACTCTTGCAGAAACGCTTCAAAAAGTGATTCCATCAGGAATACAGGTTATAGGCCCGGCGCCGTGTCCGCTGGCCAGGCTGAAAAGCCAATATCGCTGGCACGTTGTGCTGCGCTCGCCCATCGATGAGCCATTGAGTGACTGGATTCGAGATTCGGTGGCGAGGCTTGCGCCCGGTATCCGTAGACACTTGACCATCGACATCGACCCGACGAGCCTCGCGTGATCCACCAATTGTCAAGCCAGACTAGATTCTCCTTGACTAACGGGCCGGGAAAATGTTAGGATAGTACGTTGATCGCGCATCCCCCGCGCATTCGTCGCAATCTCCCGTATCGTCCGGCACTTCGAAAGCACACGCATGGATCTTGGCACCAGGCAGGGCAGGCGCGAGCAAGGCGTCCTCATTCAGAGAGTGGTTGAGCGCGCGGGGGTTTCCGTCGAGGAGTTGGCGAACCGAATCGGCTGCTCGCGGGCGCTGATCTATCAATACCTCTCCGGGACCACTCTCGCTCAGCCCGACCGATTGCAGCAAATCGCGATCGAGGTCGGCGTTCCGCTCTCTTACTTCTACAGCGGCGAACTGCTTGAGGACTCGCGAAAGGGACGCCGGGGCTCGCAGTCGGAGGACGTTCATGTGCGGCTGTCGGAGCGGATCCAACAGCTCGAGGAGCTTGCCGCAGCCCAGGAGAATCCTGTGGACTGGAGCGCCCTGGCATCTACGTGCGAGCGGTTGATTGGCCTGGCTTCACAAGCGTACGACAAACCGACCGAATCGCGGGCGCTGCTGAGACTTGGGCGCGCGCGTATCCGTATGGGTGAATTCAGCCGGGCGGTCGAGTCGTTGGAGAAAGCGGCGACTCATTTTGCAGAGTTGAGCGACCAACCCGCGGAGGCCGATGCTCGCCAGGCATTGGGCAATGCGCTGCTGGCAAACGGCAGGATATCGGAAGCACGAGATCAGTTCACGTGGGTGGCAGCAAGCCCGAGGTGGAACGCCCGGTGGTCCGGGACCGTTTCGCTCGCAGCCATCGATGAGCAGCTAGGCGATTACAAGGCGGCAATGGCCCGATGTGACGAAGCTGCATCGATCCTCGAAGAAGGCAAGGATGTCCATGATATGGCTCATGGAATGTTGTATGTTAATGCTAACCGGGTGAACATCTACCTGGCTTGCGGGGATTTCCAGAGCGCGACGGGACTCGCGCAGAAATGTCTCGCGGACGCGGAAGCCCTTGGCAGCGGCGACCAGCATCTCGAAGCACGGCTCAATCTTGCGTTTTGCGCGTTATATCAGGGCAAATGGGCGCTTTGCCACCGTACTCTTCATAATGCGCTTCCTATCGCCAGGTTCCTGGGAGACAAGGGGCGCCAGGCAATGATTCTCGCCACCCTTGCCATGCTTCTGGCTGAAATCGGCGATTATGACAGCTCCGCCGCCCACGCAAAGGATGCCTTGGCTTCCGCCCTCGCGCTAGGAGACCATAGAGCAGAGCTGTTCGCCCAAATGGCTCTTACGGATTCTTATATTGGACCTGCGCGCGACTCCGAGGCGCGCTATCACGCCAATCAGGCTCTTGCGGTCGCCACCGCACTGCGGCTTTCGCTATTTCAAGCCGAATGCCGGCTGCGCTTGGCGCGATTGTCGCTGCGCTCGCAGGATTTCGCGGAAGTTCGTGAGCACCTCGCAAAATCGCTGGAAATCGCGGATCGATTGGGCGCAAGGCACATCAGGGCGCAAGCGAATGCCTTGTTGGCGGCCTGGAAGCTCGTAACGGGCGAAGTCCAAGAGGCCGAAGCCGCCGCTTCGGCGGCGCTTCAGTTGAGCAAGGAGTTGGGAATTGTTCCATTGGAATGGGAGGCGCAGGCACAAATGGCGAGGGTCGAGCAAACTCGTGAATCCTGGGAGCCGGCAAGCGTCGGAGATTGCTTCGACAGATCTATTGGCTTGCTCGAATCCGTTCGCACGGACATTCGCGAGGCAGGAATACCGGATACCATTCTCGAAAACGGTGAGCGCCAACAAATCTATCTGGATAACGCCTCTTTTCTCGCTGAGTTCACATCCAGAGAAGAAGCCTTGGCGTTCATCCAGCAGGCGGCATGGCCGCCGTTAGTCGCAAAACTGCAGGCGCTTATCTCGGGCGGATAGCTTATCATACTAATGACGGATCGGTTCACACCGATTGGGATATAAGGTGACTATTTCGAAGAGCATTAGCGGAGCCGGTTCGATTCGCTGGATATTGCTGTTGCACGCCGCGATTCTCATGGCCGGCTGTGGAAGCGGCGGGTCGTTTCTGACAGGCGGAAGCGTTCCGGCCGGAACGTCCAA
>JBGPOG010000253.1:0-6711 GCA_041487935.1 Chthonomonadia bacterium
CGATCTGTTGCTCCGAGAGATTAACATAGCTTGCCCGGTAGGAGGCGGCAACCTCTTCAGAAGTGAGCGCGCGATCGTATAGCCGGGCTTCCTCGATCTCGCCTTTCAAGTATTCCCCTGCCCCCGGATGGCGAAGGCCGAAGAGAATCCTCGTTTCCTGCGGCTTGTACGATTGCAGCGCGCCTTTGAGTCCCGGCTTACGATACGTCTTCGCGTAAGGCGCTCCGTTCCGATACACAGAAACAGTGCCGTCGGCAGAATACGAAATCGCTACGTGAATGAGCTCTCCCGGCCGTGCCGTCTCCTTTGGCGCGTCCAGATCGACGGTACGATTGAAGAAGTCGCTTCCGGCTATCCACTTGCCCGGTTGGCGCTCGCCGAAAACGATGCCATCGAACTGCGCGCCGTTTCCTGACTCGATCGTCATTACGCTCCCGCCGCGCTGATCCACGTTATCGAGCGTTACCCACGCTTCAAGGGTCTTTTCCCGGATCTCCTTTTGCAGCGGAATCGTTATTGCTTTGGGAATCGATCCTGCTAGTTTCAGGCGACCGTTCAGAAGCACGGCTCACCCAGAAAGCTGAACCGGGTGTCCGGTCTGCACGTCGTCTGCGCCAAGATCGAATGTCCACTGAAGCAGCGGCTTCGGCAGGGTTGCGGCTGCCGCGCCCCGAGCTCGGCTCATCACGCGATTTCTAGCGCCGATTTCAATGCGGGCTATCCGGTAACGCCGATCGTAGTTCAGCTCTTCGATCTTCTCCGCTCTTGCCAACCTGAGATTGACTTCCTCCGAAGAGATTAGCGGGCGATTGCCTGGAATTACGCCGTCAAATGCCGCTTTTAGACGATAGTAATCTCGCTGCGGAATCGGGTCGAACTTGTGGTCGTGGCATCGCGCGCAGTTCACGGTCAATCCAAGAAATGTTTGACCTACGACGCTGATAATATCCTCCAACTCCTCTTCCCGAGCTCGGCCCCGCACCGCGGGGCTGGGCGAGATCTTGGCCGCTTCGTCAGACGGGCACGCGACCAGGAAGCCGGTGGCAGCGATCGAGGAGGGGTGAGAGGGTGATGAGTCAAACGCGTCGCCGGCGATCTGTTCTTTGACGAACCGGTCGTAGGGTTTATCGTCGTTAAATGCCTTGACGACGTAATCGCGATAGCGCCAGGCGTGGTCCCGGATGCGGTCGTATTCGAAGCCCTGGCTTTCGGAAAAACGGGCAACGTCCAGCCAGTGCCTGGCCCATCGCTCGCCGTAGTGCGGTGAGGCAAGGAGGCGGTCGATCAGCTTCTCGTAGGCACTCGGGGATTTGTCATTAACGAATGCGTCGATCTCACGAGGCGTCGGGGGAAGGCCGATAAGATCGTAGGCCGCCCGGCGGATCAGAGTCAGCCGGTCCGCGGGCGGCGCAGGCTTCAGCCCGCGAGATTCCAGCTCAAAGAGGACGAAGGCGTCGATCGGGTTGCGGACCCAGACAGAGTTCTTGACTCTCGGGAGCGGTGGAGCTTTTATAGGTTTGAGCGACCACCAGCCGGAAGGATGAAGGATGAAGGATGAAGGATGAAGAGACCCCGCATGCACGACTGTCGTTCCTTTGAAAGTAGTCGTGTTTTTGGGCCAACTTGCGCCGGATGCGATCCATTGTTTGACGGTTTCACGATCTCCTTCTGAGAGGGGTTTGTTGGGAGGCATTTTGCCGGAAGTTACCATTTTCAGCAGGAGGCTTGCCGTTGCGTTCCCATCGACATAAGACGGCCCGGACTTTCCCCCCTGAAGCGCGCCCTCACGACTTTTAAGATTAAGACCGCCTGCCGGGGAAGAACCGCTATGGCAGGTTTGGCAATTGGTTAGAATGGGTTGAACCCGGCGTGCCAAGGCTTCTGGTGCAGGTTGTTGGGAGCCGCCTGAATTGGTGGTCGATAGAACCAAGAGGAACGGCATCGTCAAGAGCGGATTGAGTTTCATACAAACTCCGCATCAACCGAGGGAGGGGCGAAGCATTCGCACGATACGTTTGCGTGTTTCGCCGAGAGTCTTCGCGCGAATGCTTCGCCCCTCCGCGCACCGGCTGATTTGTTCGTCGAACTCACCAATGCAGTAGCGCGGTCGATTTGTTGGGCAACCGCTTCCAGAGTCTTCGCCACGAGCACAGTTTGCTCCTCCGATTCTTTCCAGTTGCGCTGCTCGATCGCTTCACGGACGCCTGGGAGAGTCTTGACGGCATAGCCGGTATAAAACCCCGGTGCATAGACATGGTGCTTGAACCACGGGCGGCGCGGAAGACCTGCCGGGCTTGTCATCAGGCGTTCGATGCGGATGAGCAAGTCGTCCAGGTCCTTCTGTTTTCCCGGATCGAGACTCGCCTCCGCTGCCCGGGCCGCCTCGTACCTCTTTGCGCTCTCCATGAGCCTGGTTACCGCGTTCTGGAGCGGCGCGAAGTTGAGGAACGGGACCGGTTCCTGGGGCTTAGGCACGACGAACCGCTTCGTAGGATCCGCGGCCAGCGCCAGGGTCTTTTCCGCTATCAGGCGGTTGCGCTCCATGGCCTCGTCGCGCATATCGCCGGCAAGCTTGTCGATCTCCTTTGCGTAACGGGCGACCGTTTCGGAGAAGCGCGTGAATTCGAATGGCAGCGTCTCGGCTTCAGCGATGCGAAGCACCGCGCGGCCGGCTGTCTGGGCGAGAGTGATTCCATAATCGAAACCAGGGTCGCCGAATCTAGAATAATGGTCGAAAGAGTCATAAATCGAGTGATACGAGCCACCCTCGTTCTCGCCTCGGTATCGGATATCCAATGAAGGGACGCCGAGATGCTGGATGAAAGGTGTGTAGTCCGACCCGGATCCCATCGCGCTAATGTGAAGCTGATTCGATTGCCGGAGCTCGCGACGAGCTTCCGGCGTGGCGTCCGCAAGCGATCTGGCGCGGGCGCGCGTTCCGACCGGCACCTTCGTTTGGGGATCGATCACGTCTTTGGCGATCTCCTCTACCAGCCGCTCCAGGATATGCGAGCCGGAAACCGACAGGAATCCGCGGCCGCTGTTGTCGGAATTAACGTAGACAGCCGCTTTGGCTGTCAGCTCGTCTGCGTGCGTTTCCACCCACTCGGTCGAGCCGAGTAGTCCGGGCTCTTCGCCGTCCCAGAGCGCGTAGATGATCGTCCGTTTGGGTTTCCAGCCCGTCTTGGCCAGTTCTCCGACCGCTCGCGCTTCTTCCATCAGTGCAACTGCGCCGCTTATGGGGTCATCCGCACCGAACACCCAGGCATCGTGGTGGTTGCCGCGGATGACCCATTCGTCCGGGCGCTGTGCGCCTGGGAGCCTGGCGATCACGTCATAACAGGGAACGATGTCCCAATTGAAGTCGAGCTTGAGATGGACGGTGGCAGGGCCTGCGCCGATGTGGTAGGTGATCGGCAACGCTCCGCGCCACGGTTCTGGTGCGACCGGGCCATCGAGCGCGCGCAGCATCGGCTGAGCATCGGCGTATGAGATCGGAAGAACCGGGATTTTGGTGAGCGTTATCGCATCCGCAAGCGGTAGACGCTTAGCGCTGGGAGTTGATCCAACGCCCGGGGTGAGCGGGTCGCCGGGATAGACCGGCATGTCGGCAACTGAGCCGCGCTGAGCGCCGTATTCGCTGCGGAAGGACCCTTTGGGGTAGACGTCCCCCTGGAAGTACCCGTCGTCTCGCGGATCGGAGTAGATGATGCAGCCGACTGCACCGTGTTCGGCTGCGACTTTTGGTTTGATGCCCCGCCACGATTGACCATAGCGCGCGATAACGATCTTGCCACGTACGTCGACGCCCTTTTCCGCCAGAGTCTCGTAGTCCTTGGGCACGCCGTAGTTCACGTATACGAGGGGAGCTGTGACGTCGCCGTCGATCGAATAAGCGTTGTAAGCCGGAAGCTGGCCTTCACGATGGCCGGAGGTGGAGTCCTCCGAGAGCGCAGGTTCTTCCAGGCGCGCCTTGAAATGTCGCGGGGAGATCATTTCTACCAGGCGCGATTTAGGCGTCGGGAAGAGTACCTCGAAGCGCTCGATCTGCGTCTCATAACCCCACGAGCGAAACTGTGAGGCGATCCACTCGGCGTTTTCCTTGTCTGCCGGCGAGCCGAGGTGGTGCGGCTTAGCGGTAAGTCGCTTCATCCAATCGCGGAGGTTGTTCTTGTTGAGGAACGAGTCGAAGCTGGATTCAAGTAAGCGTTGATGCGTACTGCCGGATGGAGAGAAGCCAATGAGTGCTTTGGGTCCGGCATCCTGGGCGCGGACCAGCATACTCGCCTGGATGAGCCAAGTCACCAATAAAGCCAGACGCAGACGCATCATTAGCACTCCCGGTTGAGATTCCAGTCCGTAAACGAACCGGCTGTAGACCCAAACAACCCGTGAGCGGGGCAATCTGAGCGTGGTCAATTACCAATATGCCCCGTTGCCTGGTTTACTGGGCGCGCTCGCATTACAGCCGGTTCGATTACGGACCGCTTACTATCGTTGACCAATCGAGTAGAGTTGTCTTCAGGCCAAAATTGGCTTGACCACCTCTCCGCTTACGTCCGTTAGGCGCATGTTGCGGCCGGCGTGGAAGTAGGTCAGCAGTTTGTGGTCCATGCCTAGAAGGTGGAGGATCGTGGCATGCATGTCGTGGATGTGGACCTTATCCCGCGCGGCGGCGTAGCCAAAATCGTCGGTCGCTCCGTGGGCTATCCCACCCTTCACGCCTCCGCCGGCCATCCAGGTGCTAAAGCCGCGCGGATTGTGGTCTCGCCCTTTGCTGTTCTGGCTGGTAGGTGTCCGGCCAAACTCGCCGCACCAGACGATCAACGTCTGGTCCAGCATTCCCCGCCGCTTCAGGTCTGTAATGAGTGCGTACATCGGCTTGTCGGTTTCGCGGCAGTGTGTCTCGTGGTTTTTGTTGACGTCACTGTGGGCATCCCAGGAGTCCTCGAGGTGGCCGCCGCCAGAATAGCACTGAACGAATCGCACTCCACGCTCGACCAGCCTCCGCGCGATCAGGCACTTGCGCCCGAATTTCTCGGTCGTCGGGTCGTCCAGGCCATAGAGGTCGAGCGTCTCCTTGGTCTCTCTGCTCAAATCGACGGCTTCCGGGGCGCTCGATTGCATTCGGAACGCCAGTTCGTAGCTGGCGATGCGAGCCGTTAGCTCTGGGTTATCCGGCGAGGCTGCGCCTTTCGACCGGTTTAGCTTATCGAGAAGATCGAGCTGCTGCCGCTGTTGTGCGGGAGTCACACCATCTGCCGGTTTGAGATTGAGGATCGGGTCGCCGCTGGTGCGGAACTGGGTGCCCTGAAAGGTCGCGGGCATGAAGCCGGAGCTCCAATTGGGGGGTCCGGATATCGGACCGCCGCGATGATCGAGCATCACCACGTAGGCGGGCAGGTTCTGATTTTCCGTGCCCAGACCGTAGGCCACCCAGGAGCCGAGGCTCGGATAGCCCTGGCGGATGAATCCCGTGTTCATCTGCAGCAAGCCGGAGCCGTGAGCGAATGAATCGGAGTACATGCTTCGGATCACGGCGAGGTCGTCGACAGTCTTTCCGACCCAGGGATAGAGATCGGAAACCTCCGTGCCGGACTGACCGGACCTGGTGAACTTGCGCGTAGTCGCCAGGAGATTGCCGGGTCCTCGGATTTTGAAGAGCGGATCCTGGTCGAGGTTCGGAATAGGCTGGCCATGGCGCTTGGTCAGCTCGGGCTTGGGGTCCCAGGTGTCGACATGGCTGACGCCGCCGTACATGAACAGCACGATGACGCTCTTGGCTTTGCCCTGGAAGCGGGGCTCCTTCGCGGCCAGCGGATTGAGGCCCCCCGGCCCCCAATTGTGGGGGAGATTGTCGGAGTACGCGGGCGCAAAGAAGCCCTGCTCCGCCAGGAGCCACGTCAACGCGGTTCCCGCGAAGCCTCCCGCGGATTGCCAGAGGAACTCGCGGCGAGTTTGGCCGCAGGGGGTCAACCGTTGGCCTGTCATATTCTCATTGAACTTCCGGGCCATTGCACTATGACTTCCGATTTATAGCCAGCGATTAGCCGTTATGAACGTAATGAACATGAATTAGACCGTGTGTGATAAGGCAGTCGTTCATCACGATCATACTGGCTATTCTACTCTACATTTAGAAGTAGAAGAATTCGTTGGTATTCAGTAATACAAGAGAGATGGCCTCAAGCGCTTGAAACGCGGAGTTCAGTCCGGGCTTGCCCGCGACTCTAGCGTCGTCTTCAATCTGTTTCCGGTTGGAGGCCAGGAATTCCTTCGCGTGGCCAATCTCATCGAGTCGCGGAGGGCGAGCGAGTGTTAGCTCGAAGGCGCGCGCTATCTGCTTAGATTGATCGGGGCCAGCCTCTTTGACCAATCGCTCGGCGAGTTTTTTCAATTTTGGAAAATCGCGGCGCCAGTCAGTGTCCGGCAAAACCTGGTCGAGATAACCGAGCGCAAAACCCGCCGCGATGTCCGCGAGCGAGAATTTTCCGCCGTAACAAAACTCATTGTCACCAAGGTCGCGTTCCATCGCGGCGAGTCCGCGCTGTATCTTCTGGCGCTGGCGCACATACCATGCGGCCGGCTTGCGCTGCGGTGGCGGCTCGCGCAAATCGTGCGAAACGGCGACCGTTGCGTCGGAAATGCCATCGCCGAGCGCTTCCCAGCGTTTGACTTCAATGCGGTCTTCAAAACCCGCCGGAATCAGCC
>JBGPOG010000254.1:0-6691 GCA_041487935.1 Chthonomonadia bacterium
ATCGGCCAGCGTCGTGATCGTCTTGTCCGGTGCGATTCGAAGCAGCCGCTTCCCGTCCATGTCCGCCACCAGGACATTATCGTGCCCGTCGGTCTTCAATCCGAAGGCGAAGCCGGGCCTTGGCAATTCAACCCAAAGGCCGACCCTACCGTCCGGCGTCAAACGGCCGATCGTACCGTTGTGCTGATAGTTTGCGAAATACAGACTTCCCTTGCGATCGAAAGCGGGTCCCTCGGCAAACGCGATATCACTTATGACTGGATGTCGAACGAGTTTCTCAGGGAGCGGTGGAAGAGAGGTCTGTGCATGAAGTAAGGCGATGATCAATAATAACGAGTACAAACCCGTGCTCTCTTGATCTACTCGAGCCGGCTCCAAGTCAGCTTATCGAACAGCCAATATCCGCGAATTCAGTATGGACGAATTAGTAGCGCTCGTGCTGGATTTTCGCGCAGCTCAACGTTTTCATTCCTGAACTGCATTATAAAGAGCGACGCTCACATTGTCAACCTCACGTTCGCGCAAACATCCAACAAACGACGATCCCCTCACAACGTCAATGCCGCAATTCTCGGCGAGGAAGCGTGAACCGGATTCCTTGACAAGCGAATAATGCCTCCCGCGTCATCGGGAGTATACTTCTAGTTACAAGCGGCGGCAAACTTAGCCCATTATTCGAAACTTAGGTCAGCAGAAATGGCTACCACAATTCGCGTCGGAACGAGAGGCAGCAAGCTCGCGCTCACCCAGACGGAACAGGTGGTCGCGGCGCTGCAAGCCGCGCACCCGGACATTCTCTTCGAAACGCGCGTCATCAAAACGACAGGCGACCAGCAATCGTCTGTGCCGTTCTCCGAAGTCGGCACAAAGGGAATGTTCGTCAAGGAGATCGAGGAGGCGCTGCTGGCGGGCGAGATCGATTTCGCCGTTCACAGCTTGAAGGATATGCCTAGCGAGCTTCCCGCCGGCCTAATCCTTGCCTGCATCCCGGAACGGGCCGATCCGCGCGACGCATTGCTATCCTCCGGCGCGACCCTTGCGGAACTTCCCGAAGGCGCCAGCGTCGGAACCGGCAGCCTCCGCCGTCAGGCGCAAATCCGGGCATACCGGCCCGATCTGGAGATCCTGGAGCTGCGGGGAAACCTGGACACCCGCATCCGCAAGCTGGACGAAGGGAAATACGACGCCATCATCCTCGCGTGCGCCGGTCTCGAAAGAATGGGCTGGGCGGAGCGGATTACGGAGCGAATCCCCATTGAAATCTCAATCCCCGCTCCCGGCCAGGGAGCGCTGGCTCTCGAAACGCGAGAAGGAGATGATCGGACGATCGATCTGCTCCGCTCGCTCAATCATCGGGAGACCGCCATCGCAATCGAGGCCGAGCGCGGGTTCCAGGCGGCCTTGAACGCCGGCTGCACGGTCCCGGCCGGCGCCCTTGCTGAAGTGCGCGGATCGGTTGTTAAGGTGTTGGCGGTAACCGCCTCGGTGGACGGAAGCAGGATTCTCCGCACAAACGTCGAAGGAAATCATTCCGAAGCGCGGTCACTCGGCGAATCGGCCGCGAAGAAGCTTCTCGCGGAGGGTGCGGACAAGCTCTTAGAATTGCTTTCGAATGAACCATGACTCTATTCCGGTCGCCCGGACTGTCGATTACCTGGTCATCGGCAGCGGAATCGCCGGGTTAACCTACGCTCTCGAAGCCGCCAAACACGGCCCGACTCTGATCCTCACCAAGAAATCCCGGGCGGAATCGAACACAAATTACGCACAGGGCGGCGTCGCGGGCGTTATGTCCGACGACGATAGCTTTGCACTCCACAAGCAGGACACGCTCGTTGCCGGCGCCGGGCTTTGCCATGAGGATTCGGTGGAAGTCCTGGTGCGCGAAGGACCAAGCCGGATCGAAGACCTCATTCGCCTGGGCGCGAAGTTCGATTCGGTCGCCGGAACGCAGGGTCATTACGTCCCCCAGCTCGGCCGCGAAGGGGGCCATTCGCGAAACCGAATCGTCCATTCCGCCGATCGTACAGGCTGGGAGATCGAGCGGGCGCTGTTGGAAGCCACCAGAAACTCGCCCAATCTCAACATCATCGAGCACTACTTCGTCCTCGATCTCGTAATTGAGGAACGTGACGGCAGGCGCCGGTGCACGGGAGCGCTTGCGCTCGATCCGGCCGACGGTTCCGTCCGCCGCTTCATTGCGAGCGCGGTCCTACTGGCCACCGGCGGCTGCGGCCAGGTCTACCGCCACACCACCAATCCGCAGATTGCCACCGGCGACGGCGTCGCTATGTCATGGCGCGCGGGCGCCGCTATCGCGAACATGGAGTTCATTCAGTTCCATCCCACGGCGCTCTATCATCCGGAAGGCCGTTCGTTTCTCATCTCGGAGGCAGTTCGTGGCGAGGGAGGAATTCTCAGAACCAAGGATGGCAGGCCGTTTATGAAGGCCTACCACGAGCTTGGCGACCTGGCCCCCCGCGACATCGTGGCCCGTGCAATCCACGCCGAGCGTATAAAAAGAGGTGAGCCCTGCGTCTATCTCGACGTTACCCATCTCGAAGCCGGCTTTCTACGCCGCCGCTTCCCTACGATCTATGAGCGCTGCCTGGAACTGGGAATCGACATTGCGAAAACGCCGATTCCGGTCGTTCCGGCCGCTCACTACGCCTGCGGCGGCGTGCTCACCGATCTGACCGGCCGAACAGGCGTAGACGGACTCTGGGCTTGCGGCGAGGTGGCCTGCACCGGAGTTCATGGCGCCAACCGGCTAGCGTCGAATTCGCTCTTGGAAGCAATGGTTTTCGGCAGGAGGGCTGCGCGCGATGCAGTAGAATCGAATCTCGAACCGGCGCAGTTGCCGGAGATTAATCAGCCGGCCTGTTTGACTTCGACAAACCGCATGGATTCAAGTAAAGTAAGGCCGGCAATGTCCGGCCAGGCGCGAGAATCCGTTTCCGCATTGCGTATACGATTGCAGTCCTTTATGAACGACCGAGTCGGAATTGTTCGGAACGACCAGGATCTGGAGGCGGCAAGGGATGAACTGAGCGCCGTAGATGCAGCCACGGATCAAATGCGCTTGGAATTCGCGCCGGATCCGGAGTTGTGCGAGCTAAAGAATCTCTCCACCGTTGCTGGGATTATCATACGGTCTGCACTTTCTCGCAAGGAGAGCCGAGGGCTGCACTTTACAACTGATTATCCGGCTACCGATGACGAACATTGGAAGCACGACACTGTTTTGAAGTACGAAGGATGATGGAACGACGGACCGCGACACGGTCGAAACGCTGACGGCTTCCGGCCTCCAACAGGCGGCGGCAAAATACATGGAGCCCGACCGCGCCGCGATCGTCATC
Source organism: Chthonomonadia bacterium (assembly GCA_041487935.1). Taxonomy (GTDB): domain Bacteria; phylum Armatimonadota; class Chthonomonadetes; order Chthonomonadales; family CAJBBX01; genus JBGPOG01. The sequence goes on from JBGPOG010000254.1 coordinate 3,363, forward strand.
GTCGGAAATGCGCAAAAGCTGCGCGATCCCTTGAAGGCTATCGGACCCATTGATGAAAGCAAGTAGTGTTGAGTGAGGTAATTGCAAAACTCGACGAAGCGAACGCGTCCCGTCATCCTGAACGGAGTGAAGGATCTGCTTTTGACCTAACAGACTTCACGGAGCCGGGCCAAAAGCGGATCCCCCGGTACGGGTCCGTATGGACTTCACTCCGTTCAGGATGACGGCCGCGCGGTTTTTGCAATTACCTCGAGTGTTAAGTGTTGAGTGTTGAGTGTTGAGTTAGAGGTGATTGTTCAACGAGGTTCGGCGGCCATCATAGAATTCTCTTGGTTCATCGACTTATTCTCAATGCTTGATACTCAACACTAAACACTCACAAGTTAAGACATGACAAAAGGAATCGTCTATCTTGTGGGCGCCGGGCCCGGAGATCCCGGACTACTTACGTTACGCGGCGCGGAATGCCTGCGCAGGGCGGATGTGGTGGTTTACGACCGCCTGGCCCACCCCGATCTCCTCCGGTTTACGCGGCCAGATGCGGAGCGCATCTACGTCGGCAAAGAGTCCGCGCACCATACTCGAACGCAGGATGAGATCAACGCGCTGTTAATCGTTTCCGCGCGCGCGGGGAAGACCGTTTGCCGCCTCAAAGGCGGTGATCCGTTCATATTCGGACGCGGCGGTGAGGAGGCTGAAGCCTGCGTTTCGGCGGGTGTTCCATTCGAGATCGTGCCCGGTGTAACGTCGGCAATCGCGGCTCCCGCTTATGCCGGCATCCCGGTGACGCATCGCGACGCGGCATCCTCCTTTGCGGTGATTACAGGCCATGAACGGGACGATTCACGAGAATCGGGAACGAGGCAGCCAGGCCAAGCCGGGCAGCGCCGGAATTGGGCGGATATTGCAAACGCCGCCGATACGCTGGTTTTCTTGATGGGAGTGGAGAACATTGGCGAGATCGCGTCCAAGCTGATGGAGCATGGGCGGGAGCCATCGACGCCGGTGGCTTTGATTCGCTGGGGAACGTGGGCGCGGCAGGAGACGCTGGTAAGCGCGCTCGCCGAGGTTGCATCGGAGGTCAAACGGCGCGGCTTCAAAGCGCCCGCGGTAACGGTGGTCGGCGAGGTCGTCCGGCTCCGCGAGTCGCTTCGCTGGTTTGACACAAAGCCGCTATTCGGCAAGCGAGTCCTGGTGACCCGTGCTAGAGAGCAGGCCAGCGCCCTTTCCGATCTGCTTCGTGAGAACGGCGCGGAGCCTGTCGAGTTTCCCGTCATTAGAATCGCGCCTCTGGAAGACTATTCAAACCTCGACCGCTCGCTCTCCAAATTGAACGAGTATTCCTGGGTCATCTTCACGAGCGCGAATGCCGTCCGGGTCGTCGATGAGCGGCTTGAAGCCGCAGGAAAAGACGCACGGGCCTTCGGAAGCGCCAGGATTGCAGCCATCGGTCCGGCTACAGCGGACGCGCTGCTGGAAATCGGACTTCGAGCGGACTTCATTCCCAGCCAATTCGTGGCCGAATCCGTGGCTGGCGAGTGGCCCGACCATGAGATGACGGGCAAACGCGTCCTCCTTCCGCGCGCAAAGGAAGCGAGAGATTATCTACCGGACAAGTTAAGGGAGATGGGAGCGGAAGTCGATGTCGTTACGGCATATGAGACTGTTCTGGATGGCGCTGCCGCCGATCGAATCCGTGAGGAGCTGACCTCGGGCGAAATCGACGTAATCACATTCACCAGCTCCTCGACGGTGAAGAACTTCGTCGAAAGCATCGGAACGGAAACGGTTGCTTCTATTGCTGGGAAAGTAACCGTGGCAGCCATTGGGCCAATCACCGGCGGCACCGCGACTGAGTTGGGTTTGAATCCGCAAATCGAAGCGAAGGAGCATACAATTCCGGGATTGGTCCAGGCGATAGTGGAGCATTACAAATGAGCTTTCCCACTCACCGTCTGCGCCGGCTGCGCGGTTCTCCACTCATCCGCCGCATGGTCCGGGAAACCCGCGTTACCGTCGACGACTTTATCTATCCGCTCTTCGTCACCCACGCCGAAACGATGCCAATCCCATCGATGCCTGGTATCAATCGATTCTCAGTCGATGACCTCTGCCGCGAAGTCGAGGAGGTCGCAAAGCTAGGAATCCTGGCGGTCATGCTCTTCGGGATTCCGGAGGAGAAAGACGACGCCGGCTCCGGCGCTTACGCAGAGGACGGCATCGTTCCGCGCGCATTGCGTGCGCTCAAGAAGTCTATCGGAGACGACCTGTTGCTTCTCGCGGATGTTTGTCTTTGCGAATACACGTCCCACGGACATTGCGGCGTTCTCGACGAAGGACGATGGACGATGGACGATATGTCAACCGATGCAGAGGCTGCCATGAAATCATCGTCCATCGTCCATCGTCATTCGTCCACGGTCGCCAACGACCCGACCCTCGAGTTACTGGCGAAAGCTGCAGTCGTCTACGCCCAGTCTGGCGCGGATATTATCGCGCCCTCTGATATGATGGATGGCAGAGTGGCTGCGATCCGCTCCGCCTTGGACGTTGCGGGATATGTGGAAACTCCTATCCTCTCCTATGCAGCCAAATACTCTAGCGGATTTTACGGTCCATTTCGGGAGGCCGCGGGCAGCGCCCCTCAGTTCGGCGACCGGCGCACATACCAGATGGACCCCGCAAACCGCCGCGAGGCGGTGCGGGAGGCGGCATTGGATATCGAGGAGGGCGCGGACATCATCATGGTGAAGCCCGCCCTGCCGTATCTCGACATCATCCGCGACGTGCGCGGGCGGTTCGACCTTCCGGTCGCTGCTTACAACGTAAGTGGAGAATATGCGATGGTCAAGGCCGCCGCCCAGAACGGCTGGATCGACGAAGACCGCGTCATAGGCGAGGTTCTGACCAGCATCAAACGCGCCGGAGCGGACATCATCCTCACTTACCACGCCAAGGAGTTCGCTCAGCGTAAGCTAAATGACTCGATCTGAGTTCGTTACTTGCAAGGACAGTTTTGAATGATTCCGGTGCTTCCTCGATTTGGCACGAAAGCTTCACATCTCTAGTGGAGTGTCTCAATACCGTCATTACAACGACAACAACGTCGCGAAACCGTCATTCCGAGCAATTTATGTTGTTACCAACACGCAGCAATTAATGACAAACGCAGCAGTTCCGTCATCCCGAACCGTCGTTGTGAGGGACCTGCTTTTGACGTTTGTCCTTAGGAGCCGCCTTTGCGAGGAACCTGCATTTCCTTCACATTGTAAGGCTGATATGGAGACGCTACACTAGATCGATCTTTACAGATGCCGGAGGAAGTCCCC
>JBGPOG010000255.1:0-6686 GCA_041487935.1 Chthonomonadia bacterium
CAATTGCTCGGGATGACAATACACGAGCTTTTGCAATTACCTCAGGTGTTCCCGAGTTAGCGTTTAGCCTGTCCAGGCGGGGGGAGCGCAACTTGTTCGTCCACTTGTCCGGGCGGGGGCGTCTCGACTTCCTCGTTCGTGCCCGACTGAGCCAGCTTCTGCATCGAAGTCGAAAGCCAGACGAACATCTCGGTGAAGTTGAGGCCTTTCAGATAGACCGGCGGACGGACCGCGATTTTCCGTAAGCACTCCATGTCCGCATCCTGAACGCCCACGGCAAAGAACGCGACGCGCTTGTTTTCCTCGGCTTCCTTAAGGCGATCGGTTGCCTCCACGATCAAATGCTCCGGCTCGCCCTGAGGCGCGCCATCGGTGATCATGAGCGCCCACGGCCGGTAATAGGCGATGCCGTTTGCCCGGTAGAGAGCCTTGCGGTCTTCGATCAGGTCCAACGCCTTAGCTATCGCGCTGCCTGTGAACGTGAATCCTTGTGACGTCAATACCGGCGCCTCGAACCGGTCCGCTTGGATAAACGGCTGGATTACGTTGACCTTGCTGTCATAAGTCACGACCGCAATCTCCACCCGCCGGGACGCAATCGAATCCTTAACCAACTCGCTGCCAAATGTCTGAACGCCGGCCATCAACGAGTCTAACGGCCGGCCTTGCATCGAAGCAGACGTGTCCAACAAGAGCACGCAAGGACATCGCGGCTCCGGGTTTTCCGCGAATTCAACGGATTCTTCAAGGCTGGGGTGTGCGATCATCGCTGCTTTCTCCAATCAGGACGTGAGTTATTCTGAAATGGGCCTGATAGTAACCGGGCCGCCGTCTATTACTCGGATATGGAGATCATTGCCATAGAGGAGAGACATGCGGGATCTTATCCATCATGAGCTTAAGTGCCGTTACTTCGTCCGCATCGATGGCATACTCGCCTGTATCAATATCAAGAACCAGGAATTTACCGTCTTCGCCAGGTTCGACGAGACCGCGAATTCTCCGCTCATAGAGATCTTCTCCACGTCGTACGACTTCGGCAGAAGAGTACTGATTCCTTGACATATCACCGCGTCCCGTCTTAGGCGTTTCATTCGACTCCATTATACTCTAATGCCTAGAATGGTCGTCGGACGATCGGCTTTGCTGCAGACCAAAGAACAACGCCGCCCCGTGCGTTCTTCGGGACGGCGTGAACGGTCATTTCAGAATGCGCCTAGATCAGCGTCTGCAGCCGCCCGGTGCTGTCGCCGATGGTTTCGGCTTTCACGCCAACGCGGTCCAGCATCGAGAGGAAGAGGTTTGTCATCGGCGTATTGTGCGGAAACACGAGGTGCTGGCCGGCCTTGATCGTGCCGGCGCCTTTGCCGGCGAGCAAGATCGGCAGGTCGTCGTGGTTATGCCGGTCGCCATCGCCGATGCCGGCGCCGTAGACGAGCATCGTGTTGTCCAGCAGCGTGCCGTCATGCTCCTTGATCGACTTCATCTTTTCCAGGATGTACGCAAGCTGCTGGATGTGAAATCGATTGATCTGGCGGATCTTCGCCTGTTTTGCCGGGTTTCGGCCGTGATGCGAGAGATCGTGGTGGCCCTCCGGGATCTCGATCATGCGATATGGGCGGTTGCTGCCGTCGTTGGCGATCATGAAAGTACAGACTCGCGTTAAATCGGATTGGAAGGCCAGGACCATCATGTCGCCCAGAAGTCGAATGTGCTCGCCGTAATCCTGCGGGATACCGCTCGGCTTGTCGGCGCCTGGAAGTCTGGCAGCGACGCCGCTCTGCTCGGCTTTCACCAACCGCTGCTCGATCTCTCGGACGCTGCTGAAGTACTCCTCGAGCTTCTGCTGGTCGTGCAGGCCAAGCTGTGTCTTGAGGCGCGATGCGTCGTCCATCACGAAGTCCAGGATGCTCTTGCGATATTCGGCCCTCTTGGCTCTGCTCTCGGCGGATTCGCTGGGGTCGCCGTTCGTGAAGAGCCGCTCGAAAACAAGGCGCGGATCGACTTCTTTCGCAACCGGCGTGCTGTCGCTGCGCCACGAGATCGCCGAGGAGTATGCGCAGCTATAACCGGAGTCGCAATTGCCGGCCTGCGCGCCGCGCTCGCAGCCGATTTCCAGAGAGGGAAATCGTGTGAGGCTGCCGATCTTGCGCGCAGCGAGTTGGTCTACCGAGAGTCCGTTGCGGATATCGGCGCCCGCGGTCTTACGCGGGTGGCATCCCGTCAGCCAGGCGGCCGTGGAGCGAGCGTGATCGCCTGGTCCGTCACCGAGAGCGAAGGCATTGTGTTGGGCCAGTCCCGAAATGACGTTGACGTGTTCCTTGACATTCTTGAGAGGCTCGAGGATATACGGCAGTTCGAGCGGTCCCTCCGCTGTGGGTCTCCAATCCGGAATGTGAACGCCGTTGGGAATGAAGAGGAAGGCCATTCGGTTCGGGCGCATTTTATTGGCCGACTGCGCCAGCGCCGTCAGCGGGAGCATCGCCTCCAACATCGGCAGGCTTACTGCCGTACCGATACCACGTAAGAACGTCCTTCGGGAGATGGGAATATCCAGGAATGATCTCATCTTTCGGCCTTTCGCATGGGTTCGCTTCGCCGCATTCTGAACGGCTCACTATCTACGACAGCAGAAATCAGCGCGGAGTAACGGAAATCTCGTTTCGTCAGCTTCTTTACTATATCATCAATTGCGCATTTATCATACGACTCTAGTCCTCGCCCGAGCGCATAGGTTAACGTCTTTTCGGCGAGGCAGCGGGCAAATTGCACCTTCTTGCTCTTGAGGATGGCGATCAGCTCGGTTGGCCCGCTGAATTTCTGCCCGCCAGGCAAGACTCCTGATGCGTCGACCGCCGAGTTCCCGTCCTTCGTCCGCCAAGCTCCGACCGCGTCGAAATTCTCCAGCCCAAAGCCCAGCTGATCGAGCCGCGCATGGCAAGTGGCGCAATTGGGGTCTTTGCGATGCTGCTCCATCTGCTGCCGCAATGTGCCGGTCAGCTCGGTCCGCTCTTTCAGTTCAGGCACATTCGGCGGAGGAGGCGGCGGCGGTGTGCCGAGCAGGTTCTCCAGCACCCACTTTCCTCGTTTGACGGGTGAAGTCCGCGTGGGGTTGGAGGTGACCGTCAAAATGCTTGCCTGGGTCAGCAGGCCCGCCCGAGGCGTTCCGGCAAGAGATACGCGCTGGAATTGATTGCCGGTTATTCCATTGATTCCATACAACTTCGCCAACGGCTCGTTCACGAAAGTAAATTTTCCATCCAGGAAATCGAGGATGCTTCGATCGTCTTTGACGATCGAAGCGAAGAACATCTCTGTTTCCGTGCGCATTGCCGCCCGCAGGTTGTCGTTGAACATCGGGAACCGCATGGGATCCGGGTTGGCATTGCTCACGTTCCGGAGAGTAAGCCACTGGCTGGCGAAGTTTTCAACCAGAGCGTGGGCTTTTGGGCTCTTCAACATGCGCCGGATCTGCTGTTCTCGAACGGCGGGATCGTTGATCTTTCCGCTGGCGGCCAGCGCAAACAGCTCATCGTCCGGCATGCTGCTCCAGAGAAAGTAGGATAGGCGAGACACGAGCTCGAAACCGTTCAGGGGCCGCCCCGCGCCGGCTGCGCCGGCAGGCGGATCGGCTTCGACGCGGAAGAGGAAGTTCGGTGAAACCAGAACGGTCTGCACCGCAAGCTGGATTCCGCGCTCGAAGGGATCGCCTTTCTTTGCGGCAATGTCGACATACCGGACGAGACGGTCGACCTCGTCCTTCGACACCGGGCGGCGATAAGCTTTGCGCGCGAACTCCGACATGATTTTGCGCGCGCACGCCAGGCGGGCTTCGGGCGTATCGTTTTCAGGGAGTGTGAATATGATTTTCCGGTGCGTCGGCGGAAGCGTCTTCTTCTCACCGACCGGTCCCACAACGTCCATCCCAGCTATGGCCAGATATCGACGCCGGCCCGGTTCGTTTCGCATATTCGGCAGAAAGTATTCGTTGGTGAAAGCCACTGACACGCGGCGCTTGCCTGGCTGAACCGTCGCTTTTACTTCAAAGGTTCCCGGTGAGTTTTCGGAAGATTTGACCTCGTAAAGCTTAACCTCGTTTCCGTCCACACGAACGGACATCCGGGCCGGATCGTTCCCGAGCCGCTGTTGGTAAGCCTGAACGCGAACGAGGTACTCTCCAGGCTTGGTAAACTGGTAGTCAACGCCCATTTCGCCGTTTGCCATCAGGATACGAGTCTTGGTGCTCACCTGGCTGGAACCGAAGAAATCCACCATCTGCTCCGGACCGTAGTGGACGACTGTATCCTGCTCGTTTGGCAGCCGAATCGCTGCTTGCGAGACTTTCTCCGCCGCGCCGATGTATTTTTCCATGAGGAGCGGCGAAATCGAAAGCACGTCCCCGATGTTATCGAAGCCGTATCCGACGTCGTCCGATGGGAAGCTCTCGGCAGGCCGCAAGTCGGCTCCTATGAGATCGCGGATGGTGTTACTGTATTCTTCGCGGTTGAGCCGGCGCAGGGTTACGCGCCCGGGATTCTTGATGATGCATTCGACGGAAGAAAGCGACGTGTCGATCCAGGTAATAATAAGATCGCGCTCCGCGGCCGAGGGCTGAGGCGCACCCGATGGAGGCATCGTCGCGGCCGAGAGGTTCTGGGAAACGCGCTCCCAGATCTTCTTGCCCTTCAAAACCGATGCGCGCGTGTGGTAGGTGAGCAGCGCCGCGCCTCCAGCCGGTTTCGCACCGGTGTGGCAAGACGCGCAATACTTCTTTATCAACGGCGCGACTTCGGACGCGAACGAATCGGCTCCAGACCGCTTGCTTCCCGCAGATGGGCGCGTGTGAAAGCGTGACTTTATTTGAGCCGCATCTGCTGCGTAGAGGACTGACAAAGCAGGCGCCACGAGGCACATCGTCACCACGGTTCGAGAAAAAGCCATGTGTTTTGCCAGACAGGTTAGCCGTGAAAGCGCTCCGTTGACTGAACTTACGAATCTGTGTGTATAGAACGAGTGGATGGCGATCGCTCCAAAGTTAAGGTTCGAACTGTTTATTAGTTTACCAGGTTGTGCGGACGCACATAGATCGAGCTCGTTTCCTGGCGCGGACAACAAATGACCTATGTGCGGGCAAGCTTCCCGATGTTTGGACGATCGCGAGCCACGGATGTAACATCATTTGGCCACCGTCAATTGTGCCACGACTATCCCGGCGGACGATCAGTTTTGGTCAATTGCAGGAACGTGGAACATTACTCGCCAATTCTAATACGGTTCAGCGTCACAAATATCGGTCAGTTCACAGAGCTGGTGTAGTGTCTCGGTAATGTCATTACATCGACGACAAAGTGGCAAGAGCGTCATTCCGAGCAATTGATGCTGCCGGCAACACGTTGCGTGTAATGACAAAACGCAGCAATTCCGTCATCCCGAACCGTCGTTGTGAGGGACCTGCTTTTGACGTTTGTCCTTAGGAACTGCCTTTGTGAATCTGGCCAGACGGCTACCCGTATGGGTGTTTTATGCCTCGCATCGTAAGGACGAGGCGGAGACACTCCACGAGCGAATAATGCAAGGAGGCAAGGAAAATGGGCGATCGGGTTACGCGACGGGATTTCCTGAAAGATGCAGCCGCGGTGACGACGGCTCTGGCTTTGGTCGAGGCAACCGCAAGCGCCACGGCGGACCGTTCTGCAGGATCGGATTTCGCCAATGAACGGAGTGCCCCACTTCGTCCCGAAGGTGTCTGGAAGCCGAAAAAGGGTGTCTTGTGGAGCATGCTTCCGGGCGGTCTTAGCTCAGAGGATCGCTTCAAGCTCGCTCGAGACTGCGGATTTCACGGCGTGGAAGTGCCTCCGATTCCACCGGACGAGGCGGAGAAGCTCCGGTCAGCCGCGGATAAGGCCGGAATTCGCATTCACTCCATCATCTTCGGTGGGTGGGACGCACCGCTTTCGAGCCCCGATCCCGATGTGATCGAGCGCGGGAGCAGCAATGTCAAGACGGCTCTCCATAGCGCGCAGATCATGGGGTGCGACGGAATACTACTTGTGCCGGCGGTCGTGAACGCGAAGGTGCGGTATGTGGAAGCCTACAAGAATTCTCGAGAAAACATTGCCCGCCTGGTTCCGGAAGCCGAAAAACGCAAGATTATGATAAACATCGAGGAAGTTTGGAACAATTTCCTGCTCAGCCCGCTGGAATTCGCAAAGTATGTCGATGACTTCAAGAGTCCGTGGATCGGATCTTATTTCGACGTGGGAAACGTAGTGCGGTTCGGATGGCCGCAGGATTGGATACGCACGCTTGGGAAGCGGATTCGCAAAGTACACATCAAGGACTTCAAGGGCGGTCCGGGGCTGGGCACCGGCGGCCAGTGGGTGAACCTCCACGAGGGCAGTATCGACTGGAAAGAGGTGCGCGCCGCGTTCATGGAAGTCGGCTACGAGGGATTCATGACGACGGAGCTGGGTGGCGGAGACGAGGCGTACTTGAAGGACGTGAGCGCGCGCGTCGATAGAATCATCTCGGGAGCCTAGTGTAGTGTCTCAATAACGTCATTACAACGAAAACAACGTCGCGCAACCGTCATTCCGAGCCGCTTTTGCGATGAACCTGCTTTTCCTTCACATTGTAAGGCTGATATGAAGACACTACACTAATACACTCGCTGAATGCTCGATGGC
>JBGPOG010000256.1:0-6670 GCA_041487935.1 Chthonomonadia bacterium
CAACAAGGTGACGTTTGAGTTTGCGGCCCAAGCACTCATCCAACAGGACTTTCACGCCGAAGCAACCAATTGGTTCTGAAAACTGGCAAGCAACTCTTGCGCTTGCTGGCGTGTCACCGTCGGAAAGTCATCAAGAAACTCGTCTAAGGAATGTCCCTTCTGAAGATAGTCCAACAGTGTTTTGGCGGGAACACGGGTACCTGCAAAGACGGGAATACCCCCTAGGATGTCTTTGTCGCACGAGACAAGGTGTGACCGATCTAACATGGCTATACCTCCTGTTCTTATTGTACCTAGGCGGTCCCCCTCCACCGTCACAAACCTATCCGTACGCAGCAACCCCGGCAGGCAAACGTCGGTCTGCAGAGGCTGGTTCGGCGGCTTGCTTTCGGCCCGTCGCTACTCCGGACCGACGGGCTTCCATTCCTGCCACGCTGAGAGAACTCCAGAAACGAAGAACTCTCGAAGTATTCTCCTCACCACTTGCGCTGGAATCAGCTGCTTGCGCAGGATCGGCGAATGATGCCCCTCAAAGAAGTAATCGATCTCGCCATGGACGGCGCTGTCGCCAACGGTAGTGAGGTAGGGCCATTCCGTGCTGCTGACGAAGCTCATTTCGCCGCCGATTCCAAGATAGACGCTTTCATCGCGAGGCCCGTCAAGAACAGCGATAATAGGCGCCCGCGAATCATATTCAGCATCAAGCCTGTCCAGCAACGCATCAAGTTCTCGGACATCCCGAACCACCGCCGAATCATCGACCGCCCACGAAACTCTCTGTTGACGGGATACCATGACAACCTCGCGCCGAGCAGCCTAACTACTTATTCTCCCGAAAACCTGGCAGAATTCTGACATAGCGACGAAAACTCCGAAAACTGGCTGCATGCGAAGTTCCACGGTAATCCTCGATCCTCGCTGGGCCTATCTGCGTCCTATCACGATTCTTCGACCAACTGCCTAATCCCTGCTCCGTGCGGGCCGGCGAATCACCACCGCACACCCGCATTAAATCCCCTATCTCCCAAACCAGAACACACCACTTCATTCCGCCCGTCCGACCGCTATCCCATTTCTCTACGCTTGCCCGCTTCACGCTCACACTGGCATTACTCGCGGGATTAATAAGACTATTCTTGCTGATAGCGGTGGGAGACCGATGAATCGCAGCCGGATTGTATAGATTGTCTGAACCATGATTTGCCGGATTAGATGATTTCCATGAATTGGGCGGGTTCGTGAAACTGGGTGTAACTTTGTATATAGACGTTCGTCTCATAGTAGACGGGCGTTTGCTTTTTGGTCTTCGTTTGGTGGCCGGGATTATTCACGAACAGACTGATTGAGCCACAGAGTGTTTTTGACGTCATTCCGAATGAGAGTGAGGAATCCGGCCCTACATCCTACTTATCGGGAGCCGCCGGATTCCTCGCAACGACGGCTCGTAAGAAACTTCATTTTTTGGTAGCGATGACGGGCCGGATTCCTCGCAACGGCGGCTCGGAATGACGGATGCGCAGCGGCGTTTCGTGCTCACAAAGCTGCGCCAAAGCGCGGTAAAATGCTCGGAATGACGTCAAGGTCATGTTTATGAATAATCCAGGGTGGACTCGGTGGACGGGGTGGATATGGTGGACGCTCGATAGGGGGATTGGGATGGCTGACGATTTGATCGGATCGCTTCGGGCGGAGAGGCGGAAGTTGGCCCGGGAGCTGCGGGAGTTCGCTGCCGGACAGCGGACGGCTTGGGCGGATGTGCTCGACTCCAAGGTCAAGACCGAGTGGATGACCGTGCGGGAGGCTGCGGGAATTCTCGAGTTGGGCGCGGCAGGGGTACGACGGCTGCTTCAGATCGGGCGCCTGGGGGGCCGGAAAGTTGGGCAAAGGTGGCTGGCTTCGGCGAAGTGGGTGGAGTTTGAGAGGCAGCGGCGAACCGGAAAGTTAACCGCAGAGGACGCAGAAGACGGCGGAGGGGTTAATGAAAATTGCAAATTGCAAATTTAAAATTGCAAATTGAGAATGGCCGAGGTCGAGGACGAGTTCGATGGCCCTCATCCCCTAACCCCTTCTCCCAACCTTGGGAGAAGGGGAATTACAGATGACGAGTATGATTGGCGGCGGAGGGGGCCGGACTTGAATGCTCCGGTAGTTGTTCGGGGGAGGGTTTGGACTGAGATTGGGAGTGGGGAGATATGGATACCGATCGAGAGGGTGGCGTTTGCTTTGGGGCTTGGCGTCCGGGCGGCGGTTTATCAGGCGGAGACGCGGAGGGTTCATCGGCGGTGGGCGATTCGGAGGTCTATGGGGCCGGTGGCTGACAGCGCCGTTGCGGAGTCGGACCGAAATGGGCGGCGTGGACGGTACTGCGCGATGTATCTGCTTTCCGACGTGCTGCGGCTGCAGTCGGCTCGGGAGTCTCGGGCGTGGAGCCGCTGCCATAGTCCGAATGACCCGGAATGGCCCAATCGCCCTCAGAGCTACCGCAAGCTCGACGATATTCCTCCTAACGGCCAACTGATTACGGTGGAGGACGTGGACGCGCTAAAGATTAGCTCTCAGCGGGGGGACGCCGTGGTTCTGAATGCCCTCAACAGGTTTTCAATTGCCACGGCCGAACTGGAATCGCTCCAGGATTACAAACTTGCCGGCGTTGTTGCAGGGAAGCAAATTGGCTGGCAAGCCGCGTTAAGTGCTGTCGATGATCTTCTCAAATAATTTGGATAACGGCAGCCGAGTTAACAATGATCCTCTTATTAGAATACGACCCAAAGCGCGGAAGCCTCGTCTCGATGCGCAGGTTTGAAGACCGCGAGCGAGAGGAGGCTCCGGCCGCGCGACTCGATATGGAGCTCGACCTGCGCCGCAAGGGTCTAACCCGCGAGGCAAAGCTCCTCGAGGCGCCCGATGAAGCCACTATTCGACGCACCCATCGCCGCTGCTTCGAAAGCCTCGAGAGTTTGGTGCGATGCCCGATCCCTGTATCTTAAGCGGCTGGAAGAAAGCTCACGGGTTCGTCCATTGCCCGCCCGCCGCCAATCTGATATCATTGGAATGGATCACCCTCGCGCAATAGGAAACCGCCTATTCGTCCTAATGGCCAACGGTCCCCCCGACTGGGAACAAGCCTTCCCCACGCCGTTCTTGCCCATGCAGCCTTTGCCGCAAGCGACGTGGATCTCCACACGAAGCACTACGTCAAAGCAAAAGAGCTAGGCGAACTGATCGCAAACCAGGACGACAAGGAAATCTTCCTCAAGACGTTCGATCTGATCCCAAAGCCCGTGAAATGAATCGACGAATGCGGCGACAAATTGGCTTTCTGGTGCTCTTAGTTCTCACAGTTTTCTTCGGATGGCTGTTGTGGCGGGGCGACACCAGTGTGCGGCAAGCGCACTTGAATCGCGCACTGACTACAGCCGCCGATACCGGCGATGCCGTAGCAGTCAAACATCTGCTGGATCAAGGCGCCCGCCTTCGCGCGATAATTGACACCGGAGAATCGCCTCGGACTCCACTCGATTGGCTCAGGGCAATGTTTCGCGGAGCAGGGTCTAACGACGATAGAGTCACTGTAAGTGCGCTGTACATGGCCGTCAACCGTGGAAATCTGGAAGTGATCCGATTGCTTGAGTCTCAGGGAGCCGATCTAATGCAGTACGATGACGGCTATTCCATGCTGCACATCGCAGTGATGGGATTTGCCCGTGACAACGCCCTCCCAACCGAAACTAACGATCCGGTCAAAGCAGAGCTCATCAGGTACCTCATTGACAAGGGAATCGACGTCAACGCCACGGACAAGTATGGGTTTACGGCTTTGATGATCGCCGCCAAGGACCCGGACGTCGGCGTCGTCAAACTCCTTTTGGATAGGGGTGCGGACGTGAATTCAAAAGACAAGTATGGATGGACCGCGCTGATAGCTGCATCCTCCTACGGACGCATTCAGATAATGAAACTCCTCCTCGCCAAAGGCGCAGACGTAAATGCTAAGACAACAGACGGCGATACCCCGATGAAGTGCGCCACGGCACAAGGCCACATAGCAGTCGTTGCCCTTCTAAGACAGGCAGGCGCGAAGCAATGATAACACGTCAAACTGACAGGAGTACCGTCCGGCGCCGCGATAGTGCCGCTCAAGTCCCCCTCGAAACCTTTCCCATACTCCCAGCCCACCCCAGCGGGCTTCCATCCACAATAGCCCATGTCTTCAAACGTGGGAATCCCGTGGACCACTATAAAGCTCCGGCTTCCGCGCTCCAATATGCTATAATACTCCCCAGTATCGAGCCGCCGCTCCACCCAACCGGGTCGACGGCGGCTTTCAAATTGGAAATTGACAATTGAAAATTGAAAATTGTCAATTGCTGAGGCAATTGCAAAACTCGAACAAATGTGCCACAAAGTCGTCATTCCCGAGGTCGTTATCGGGAATCCGGTCTCCACAGTCTCTGGATTCCCGCTAAGGGCATGCGGGAATGACGTTCGCTCGACTTTACCGCAGGCATTTTGCAATTACCTCTGCTAATTGGAGAAACTAAGCCGGTGAAACCCGATGAACTTTCCGACCGACTAATGAACTTCGCCGTTTGGACAGGAAAGATCGTCGACAAATTGCCCGAGGCCCGCTTGGGTCGTCACATCGCGGGCCAGCTCGTGCGATCGGGAACCAGTCCGGCTCCAAATTACGAAGAAGCATGTGTCGCAGAAAGCAAGGCCGACTTTATCCATAAACTAGGTATCGTTCTAAAGGAACTCCGTGAATCTCGAATGTGGTTGAGGCTAATTATGCAGGCAGAATTGCTGCCGCGAAACGATATCGAGCCAGCCTACGTCGAATGCAACGAGCTTTGCAATATCATCGGACAATCACGCATTACCGCGCGAGGGATAAAGCAGCCTCCGCAACGGTAAATTGACAATTGAAAATTGACAATTGAAAATTGTCAATTTCCCCAGAGGTGCAAATTGGTCGCTTTCCTAAGAAACCTATTCGATAACAACGAGCGCGACATCGCGAAGTACCGCAAAGTCGTAGACCAGGTCAACGCGCTCGAACCCGATACCCAGAAGCTCACAAACGCCCAGCTCCGCGACAAAACGAAGGAGTTCCAAGAGCACGTCCAGGCCGAATGGCAGAAGCGCATGGACATCCTCCAGCGAGACGAGTGGGACGTCCACTCGGACACCGAGCGCAAGGACCGTACCCGCAGAGCGCTGGACGAAGTTCTGGACGCCATCCTGCCGGAAGTCTTCGCCGTCGTCCGCGAGGCCGGCCGCCGAACCCTGGGCCAGCGCCACTACGACGTGCAGCTCATCGGCGGCATGGCCACCCACGATGGCCGCATTGCAGAGTGTAAAACCGGTGAGGGCAAAACCCTCATGGCTACCCTGCCGCTCTACCTCAACGCGCTGGCAGGCCGCGGCGCCCACCTCGTCACCGCCAACGACTATCTGTCAAAGGTCGGCGCCGTCTGGATGGGCTCGATTTACAATCTCCTCGGCATGTCGGTCGGCATCATCCAGGGCCAATCGCCCGAGACCGGCGACGAGGGAGGCTCCTACATTTACGACCCGGACTGGGACGACCCCGATCCCCGCTATACCTACTGCCGCCCGTGCGAGCGCAAGGAAGCCTACGATTGCGACGTCACCTACGGCACCAATAACGAGTTCGGCTTCGACTACCTCCGCGACAACATGTCTTTCGACGCGGCGGACCTGCGGATGCGCGACCTCCATTTCGCAATCGTGGACGAAGTGGACTCCATCCTAATCGACGAGGCGAGGACCCCGCTCATCATCTCCGGCTTCGTCAACCAGGACACCAGCAAATACAACGTGGTGGACCGCATAATCCGCCAGCTCCGCCCGGGCAAGGACGCCAAGGACCAACGGGAAAAAGACGACCCGGAGCACGACCGCAACAACCCGAATATCCACTACCTGGTCGATGAAAAGCAGAAGACCATCTCGCCCACGGACCCAGGCGTCACCAAGATAGAGCAGCTCATGGGCGTAAAGAACCTCTCGGATGACCCGGATCTGATGCACTACGTCACCGCCGGAATGAAGGCCCACGCGCTATTCAAAAAGGACATCGACTACGTCGTCAAGGACGGCGAGATCATCATCGTCGACGAATTCACGGGCCGCCTCATGTTCGGCCGGCGTTACTCCGACGGCCTCCACCAGGCCATCGAGGCCAAGGAAGGCATGGAGATCAAGCACGAGTCCCAGACTCTGGCCACCATCACCTTCCAGAACCTCTTCCGCCTGTACTTGAAGCTCGCCGGCATGACCGGTACGGCCAAAACCGAAGAAGACGAATTCCGCAAGATCTACGGCCTGGACGTGGTCGTCGTTCCGACCAACAAGCCCATGATCCGGCTCGACCGCCCGGACGTGATCTACAAGAATGCCGAGCACAAGTACCGCGGCATCGCCGCCGAGATCATGCGTTTATACGCCAAGCAGCAGCCGGTCCTCGTCGGCACCCGTTCCATCGAGATGTCCGAAAAGGTCTCCAGCCGAATCACCAACACCAGCCTGCAGGTCCTGGCCATGGTCAGCATCATCCGCAGCAAGATGGAAGCCGGTAAATCCATCGAAAAGGCCAAAAAAGAGCAATGGAACGCGGTCCTCAACGGCGACCTGGACGGCATTAGCC
>JBGPOG010000257.1:0-6646 GCA_041487935.1 Chthonomonadia bacterium
ATCAGCCGCGACGGCACGGCATTCCGAGACGGTCGCACGCAGGAAGACCGGCTCGACATCGAGCCCCTTGTCCGCTCGCACGCACTGCCCATCATCCCGATCCTGAGCAACTATACCCCCAACAAACCCGGAAGCGAGATAGGCGGATGGAACAGCGACGCCCTCCACAAATTGGTCGCAAATCTGCCAACCAGGACGAGATTGATTCACAATCTCAAATTGTATGTCCTTCAGCAAAAGTGGCAGGGGATCAATATCGATTTCGAGATGGTCGATCCAGCCGACCGCGACGCCCTTACCCAGTTCATGGAGGAGCTTTACGTCTCGTTCCATTCGAGCAGGCTCCTTGTGACGCAGGACATTCAGCTCGATGCGGATGGCTTCGACCTGGCCGCGCTTGCGGATTGCAATGACTTTCTCATCCCCATGTTCTACGACCAGAACTCGCCGGGAGACGCGATCGGCAGCATTGCGGGAATTGGCTGGACCAAACAGAAGCTCGAGAGCCTGCTGGAAAGCGTGCCGGCGAATAAAATCGTGATGGGATTGGGCAACTACGCCTACGATTGGGTCAAGGGAAAAGTAGACGACGCAGCGCACATGAATTACCAGAGCGCCGTGCTGCAGGCCAAGGAGTCGCGGGACCCGAATGACCCCGAGATTGCGAAAATCAAAATCGATCCGTCCTCGCTCAACCCGTGCTACAAGTACTTCGACGATTCGAGCGCCGAGCATATCGTCTGGATGCTCGACGCAACCACAGCTTACAACCAGCTATTGGTCGCCAGGCCGCACGATCTAGCCGGCGTGGCTCTCTGGTACATGGGGTCGGAAGATCCCAGCATTTGGAACGTTATCGGCAGATCGAGGCTCAATTTCGACCGGGGACCGGATATCGATCGAGGACTGTTGAGTAAGATTTCGTACGGACGTCAATCGGAGGTCGATTTCGAGGGCGAAGGCGAATTGCTTGAAGTCGTGGCCGAGCCTAACGAGGGCACGCGCCAGGTCCGTCGAGATCCGAAATCGTGCTTTATCGTACACGAGTCGTACCAGTCATACCCTTCAGGCTATGTCGTCCGGCGATACGGCTACCAGCCGAAAAAGATCATTCTGTCATTCGACGACGGCCCGGATTCGGTCTACACGCCTCAGGTGCTGGACATCCTCAAGAAGAAAGGAGTGAAAGGGACGTTCTTCGTGGTTGGAGTGCAAGCCGATATGAACCCGGGCGTTCTCGCAAGGATGTGGGACGAAGGTCACGAGATCGGCAATCACACGTTCTATCATCCAAACCTCGCAGAGGTATCGGATGGCCGTTCGATGATGGAGATATCCGCAACGCAGCGGTTGATCGAAGCCGTTACCGGCCATTCGACCACCCTGTTCCGCCCGCCGTACGCGATAGACGTCGAGCCCCGGACGGGCGGCGAGCTCAAGCCGATCATGCTGGCATCGCGCGCCAACTTCATCTCTGTTGGCGAAAAGAACGATCCGCAGGATTGGAACCTGATGAAGAAAGGCCCGAATCATACGGCCCTGCCCCGAACCGTGGACGACATTGTATCGAGCGTCTGGGATAATCGCGATGAGGGAAACGTGATCCTGCTGCACGATGGCGGCGGCGACCGATCGTTGACCGTTGCGGCGCTTCCGAAGATTATCGATAAGCTCAAAGCGGCCGGTTACCAGTTCATCTCCGTCTCCGATCTGCGCGGCCTGCCCCGCACCGTGCTCTTCCCCCTGGTGACGGGGCGCGAAGAAGCGCTGGTGGGCGTGGACAAATGGGTGTTCGAGACGGCCTATCTTGCCATCCGTATCTTGACGACGGTCTTCACGCTTTCGGTGATCCTTGGAATATCGCGGCAGATTTTCATCTCTGGCCTCGCTTTGATTCAGCGCAGCCGCGAAAAACAGCGGGAGATGGCTTTTATCCGGATGCGTGGCCCCACGCCCGCGGAAGGCAATCCGCCAGGCTCAAAAGGTGATGGAGGGTATGCCCGGCCTTCGGAACCCTGCGGATTGCCCTTTGGATTACTTCCGGCGCCGGGCGGCGCATATCCGTTAGTCTCCGTCATTATCGCCGCGTTCAACGAGGAAAAGGTCATCGAGCGAACGATCGGCTCCATTCTTGCGAGCGACTACCCCGCCCTCGAAGTCATTGCGGTGGACGACGGCAGCACGGATGGGACTTACGAAGCCGTCACGTGCGCTTTCGAATGGGACAGCCGCGTGAGGTGTCTGCGCAAGGAGAACGGCGGCAAGGCGTCGGCGCTGAACCTGGGTCTCGAGGTCGCCGCGGGAGATCTCGTCGTGGCGTTGGATGCGGATACGCTGTTTGCAAAAGACGCGATCTCGCGTCTCGTGCGCCATTTCGTGGATCCGCTGGTCGGCGCGGTCTCGGGCAACGTGCGGGTTGGGAATCCGCACAATATCCTGACTCGCTGGCAGGCCCTGGAGTATATTACCAGCCAGAATTTCGACCGTCGTGCGTACGATCTCCTGAACTGCATCACGGTAGTGCCCGGCGCGATCGGCGCATGGCGCAAAGAGGCGATCGAAGATGCGGGCGGCTACACACCCGACACCCTGGCGGAGGATACGGACCTCACGTGGAAGATTCGCCAGGCCGGATGGCGGATTCTTAACGACAGTACTGCGCTTGCCTACACGGAAGCCCCAGAGACTCTGAGCAGCCTCGCCCGGCAGCGCTACCGGTGGGCGTTCGGCACGCTGCAGAACCTCTGGAAGCACCGCGAAGCGCTCGGCCGGTACGGAGCATTCGGCTGGATTGCGCTCCCCAGCCTGTGGCTCTATCAGATCGTTTTTCCGGCGGTCTCGCCGATCATGGACCTGACCGTCATCGTAGCGATATTCGCCGGCAACCTCGTAAACGTCGCATTCTATTACGGCCTCATGATCGGCTTCGAATTTCTGGGTGCGGCGTTAGCGATTTGGATGGACAAAGGCAACTGGCGGCTCCTGCCATGGCTGTTCCTCCAGAGGTTCGTCTACCGGCAGCTAATGTACTATGTGATTCTCAAATCGCTCTTCGCCGCAATCAGAGGCGCGCCGGTCGGGTGGAACAAGCTGGAGCGGCGCGGGACCGCGAGAGTCGGCGTCTGAAAAGGCTCTATGGCTTCCCGTTGCCCGCATACTCGCTGCAATCTGACAGAGTCTGTTTAGAACGACAATAGACCTACACGAAAGGGCTATATGCGGCGCTGTTGGCATACTCTATTGATTATATCGTTCGGGTACCTGTTCGCTATTCCTGTAGATTCTATAGCTGACCTGCACCAATTGCCGACGATTACAATTCGGGTTACGCCGCACCCGGTCAACACCTTTGTGCCGTCCCGCGCGTTGGGAGCGGGAATCGATGCGCACGATAAGGGGATCGTAGACCGAATCTATCGACGCGAGACGATTAAGGCCATGCTTTCGGCCGGGTTCAAGCCGTTGACATACCGATTGAGAACCGAACTGGGGATCGAGGCGTGGCACTGGAATCCGAAGGGCGTCTGGTCCGATCCTGCGAATCAACAAGGTTATTGGACGTCTGACGCGAATGCCGATTCGCCAATCCGGACATGTTACGGCTATCGCCTGCCGCACCGGGGCAGCACGATCGACCAGGCGAACAACGACGGGTTCTCGCGGCTGGATGACGGGGACCCGAACACGTTCTGGAAAAGCAATCCCTACCTCGACAAGCGTTATACGGGCGAATCGAACGCGCTCCACCCTCAGTGGATCGTCATCGACCTTGGCAGGCCGGCCGAGGTGAACGCCGTTCGGATTCTATGGGGGAATCCTTACGCAGTCCAATACCGTGTCGAGTACAACTCCAGTTGTCTGCCGGTAGATAAGGAGTCCGAAGGGATTTGGATTACATTCCCGGGAAGCAAAATCGAACGCGGCTGCGGCAGCGCCGCGAAACTTCGCCTTGCATCGCGAGCGGTTCGTGCCCGATACGTGCGAATTCTCATGACCGTGTCTTCCGAAACGGCATCGCCGGAAGCGCGAGACGAGCGGGATCGCCTAGGTTTTGCCATTCGCGAAGTGTACGTTGGACGCATCGACGAGGAAAGTAGGTTCCACGATGCGATACGGCGCGCGCCGGACGCAAAGCGGCAATCAGTGACTTACGCGAGCTCGACCGATCCCTGGCACCGGGCCTCGGATCGCGACGATCACACCGAGCAGCCGGGATTCGACCGTGTCTTCGCGAGCGGACTGACAAACGGTCTACCCGTGCTGATGCCGGTGGGCGTGCTCTTCGATACCCCTGACAATGCCGCCGCGGAGCTGCGATACCTAGAGAGTAAAGGGTTCCCCGTGACGCAAGTTGAGATGGGCGAGGAGCCGGATGGCCAGTGCGTTGAGCCGGAAGACTACGGCGCTCTTTACCTGCAATTTGCGCGCTCGCTGCATGACGTCGATCGCAGGCTACAGCTTGGAGGACCGTGCTTCCAGACCGCCGAATTGGACTTCGTACGGTGGCCGTCATCTAAGCCGGGCGGGCGCTCCTGGATGCAGCGATTCCTTGACTATCTCTCGCGCCATGGCGCAAGCAATGAGCTCTCGTTCTTCTCTTTCGAGTGGTATCCGTTCGATAACGTCCGCACGTCCACGCCTGCGCAACTGCTTTCCGCGCCAAAGATGTTGACCGATATGATTCGGCGTCTCAGGGCGGATGGTGTGAGCCCGAAGATCCCCTGGCTGATAACCGAATATGGGTACTCGGCCTTCGCGGGACGGCCGGAGGTAGACATGGCCGGGGCGCTCCTGAATGCCGGCGTAGTTTGCCAGTTTTTGACTTTGGGAGGATCGGCAGCCTACCTATACGGCTACGAGCCAGGGGAGCTTATCGATGAGTTGAATTGCAATTCTTGGGGCAACAATATGCTATTCCTGGGCGATGAGAATGGCCGGGTTCGGGAACGGCTGGCCACCTATTGGGGGGCTTGGCTATTGACACACGAGTGGGCGAAACCCGGCGACGAAATCCATGAGCTGTATATCGTTAAATCGGACGCCGGCGATTCCCAAGGACGGGAAATCGTAACTGCATATGCTGTGCTCCGTCCCGATGGACGTTTCGCCCTGTTGATCGTTAATAAGGACCCCAAGGGCGCCCGGCAAATCCGAATTCGAATCCGGAAAGAGTCCGGCAAATTCTTAACACCGACGGGCCAGGCAGATCTGTTCCAGTTCTCCTCCGAGCAGTACCGGTGGCGCTCCGATCGCGAGAGCGGACATCCAATTCGAAGTCTCCCGCCACGGCATTCCTCATTGATACTCGGACACACGACTGCCATCAATCTCCCGGCATATTCAATTTCCGTGCTACGATGGCCGGGGAATCTCAACGATGTTCACTTACCACTTTCGAAATAGGAAACCGGATTCTTCAGGCCTATCAAGCGATTGGAGGAAATGGACTTCATCATCCATCCCTCAAACCTCCAGTCCAATCGACCGCATCAGCTCCAGGGCGTTGCTGTGCTGCACGACTCCAGGCCGAAGCTGGTAATCGAACCCCATCTTCCCATCGACCAGTTGGTCGGCGAAATGGACGTTTGCCGAGGGGTATCCTGGCTTTGACGCGATCTCGGCCAGCGCGAGATCGTGGGTCGTTGCCATGCCGATAGCCCCCGAATGGACTAGCGCCCGAAGCACCGCCTCCGCACCGATCCTCCGGTCGTGCGAGTTGGTTCCCTGAAGAATCTCGTCCAATAGGAAAAGAACACCATGGCGCTCGCGGCTCAGCTCGACTACCCGCCGGAGCCGAAGGATCTCCGCGTAGAACCTCGAGATTCCCGCTTCGAGCGAGTCCTGCGTCCGAATAGACGCACCGATCGATAGCGGCGTCAGCTTGAACTCACGCGCTCGAACGCAGCTCCCGGCCATGGCGAGCGCGACGTTCGCACCCGTCGTCCGAAGGAACGTGCTCTTGCCGGACATATTCGAGCCGCTGACGATCAAGAGAGACTCCGGGTCCCAAAGCGTGAGATCATTCCGGACAGCGGCGTTTTCCGGAAGCAGCGGATGCGCCATTGCCACCGCGCGGAGTAGCGGGCGGCCGTCGACAATCTCGGGGAAGACGTCTTCCGGATGCTCGAACCGCATCGATGCCAGCGAGCACAGCGATTCAATTTCACCAATGGCGTCAATCCATTCGGCTACTTGTTGCCCGTACTGCCGCCTCCACGCCTCAAATCCAATTGCGATCTGAAGCGGCAAAAGTAGAATCGCCGCGATGGGCATGATGATCTGGTTGCCGAGCGAATCCAGGAGGTAAAGCCATTTCTGCAGGCGCTCGATTCCAACTACCGCTCCCGATAGCCGGGCCCTAATATCCGCCATTAGCGGGGAGGAGAACGATTCTTTCTCGATACACGGCAGGAGCATCGCCAGCCGGCCCAGATCTCTCGCGGGATCTTTGGCGCCTTTGACCGATTTGCCAGGCGCGCCGCGAAACACCGAGACGTACGCACCGCTAAATGCTCCACTCACGAACAAAGCCAATAGACCTGAACCGGTTGCCCAGAGAATAGCGCCTATACAATTGAAGCTCGCGAGAAGTATCCCCCCAGACCTTGCCCAGCCGGGGAATTCGATCGGCGTAGCAGTTGCCCAG
>JBGPOG010000258.1:0-6645 GCA_041487935.1 Chthonomonadia bacterium
ATCCCCTAAACGGCGGATTTTGGGCGCCAACTACACAATGGAATTGTCAATTCTCATTGAGGCGGTTTCTGCCCGAAGGTTCCTAGCCCTGGTCCTTAATTCGTCGATAATTCGGTAACCATTGGTTTCCGCATCCCAGTAGAGCCAGTGCTCCCAACCGTTGCAGGCCGGTAGTCCCAACACATGGGCGCCCACACGGTGAATGCTTCCTACGAAGCCATTTGACCGCAGAAGTCCCTCAGGTAAAACTTCTGCCACAATCCGTTTTTTGCCTATAAAGAGCGAATCGCCGCTGCGCAACAGGCCGCGTTCAAGGATCTCCTTGAACGGCACGCGCTCCGGCTTTGGCGGCTCCTCATGTAAGTGCGCGAATTCTGGTATCACATCTTCAATTCGCTTGCGGGCGGCATCGATGTAAGCCTGCTCCCGCTCGATTCCGATGTAGCTCCGTCCCAGGCGCTTTGCCACGGCGCCCGTGGTTCCGGAGCCAAAAAACGGATCGAGAACGACATCGCCCGGCCTCGAGCATCCACGGATGATACGTTCCAAAAGCGCTTCCGGTTTTTGGGTCGAATGAAGTTTGTTTCCTTGATCGCGCAGACGCTCCGGACCCGAACAGATGGGAAAATACCAATCGCTGCGCATCTGCAGTCCGTCGTTGTCACTCTTCAGCAGCTTATAGTTGAATGTATAGGTTTTCTGCTTCTCCGATTTTTTAGCCCAGATGAGCGTCTCGTGCGCGTTACAGAGCCGAACGCCCCGAAAGTTCGGCATCGGGTTGCTCTTCACCCAGATGGCGTCGTTGAGGATCCAATATCCCAGATCCTGCATGATCGCGCCGACGCGAAAGATGTTGTGGTACGAGCCGATCACCCAGATCGTGCCGGTGTCCCTGAGTACGCGCCGGCACGCGGAGAGCCATTCGCGCGTAAACGTGTCGTAAGCCTGAAAACCCTCGAATTGGTCCCAGTGATCGTCGACCCCATCGACCTGGCTCTGATTGGGTCGAAAGAGGTCCTGCTTGAGCTGTAGATTGTAGGGCGGATCGGCGAAGACCATGTCTGCGCAGCCCTTGGGAATCGACTGCATAATCTCGACACAATCCCCCTGGAGGATCGTGTCACACTTGACCGATAGGTTTGGTATCTGGCTCATGAAACGATGATTCGACGGAGAATGCGTCATTTCCTTATAAGTGGCCAGTAACTTGGCGGCCAAACGGCTGCCTCTAAGCGAAAATCTATCGCACCGGCATTCCACCTCCCATCCTTTACCGCGAACTCCATTCCCCAACAATTCGTTTATTTCTTCGGGACAACCTTGTGCTATAATGGGTTCTTCACTTTGCAATGATGCGCGCGAATCACGCGCCATTGGAAGGAATCGCAAAGCTGCGCGTTGAACTTGCTAAAATTAGATTTATGGCGCTTTGCCATCGGCAGTTTTCAGACCGATCGGACGCGCGCTTCCAACGTTTAGAGTCGTGCGCGCGACTTCTAATTCCAAGTGCAGCCACGCTCGTCCCGGCGAAGCTCGCTGCAAAAGACCAAGCCGTATGGGTGCATTCCTATTCTGCGCCCCGACTGTTATCTGATACCGCACAAGCCAAGGACAGGAACTGGGCCGCAAGCCGGGTGGTAACACGTTTACCTGGTTCACATCCAGACGAAGTTCGGCAATCGATGACGCGGTGTCGCGAGAGGAGAGTAGTACTATGAGCGATGAGATTCTCAACGGGGACACGGAGGCCGGCGCCTCAGCCGGAGCGCCGGATAGTTCAGTGTCTGGCGACAATACGGCAGTTTCCGAAGCGGCTCCAGCCACCCCTGCGTCTGTCGCTGGCGACCAGGATCCGGCAGAGGCCTCGCCGCCTGCAGTTGCGAACGCATTGCAGGAAGAGTTGAGCGCTTCCGAGCCGCCCATCGCGGAGCCTGAGCCCGTCGGCCAGACGTCCGTGGAACCCCTTGCTTCATCGCCAACCGCTGCCATCGCCGTGTCCGAACCGGCGCCTGCGCCCGAGCCGCCGGTGGAAGACGCCGCCAAGATGGAAGTGCCGGTCGATGACTACTCTCGCAGCTTCCCTTCTCTCAACGAAGGGGACGTTGTCCAGGGAACTGTGGTCCATATCGACCGGGAAGGCGTTTTGGTCGACGTCGGCACCAAATCCGAAGGAATCATTCGCAGAAACGAGCTCTCCCGTGATTCGAGCATCCCGGCCGAACAGATCGTCAAAGTCGGTGAACGGATCGACGTCTATGTCATCGAAGCCGAAAACCAGGACGGCAACCTGATCCTGAGCAAAAAGCGGGCGGACTTCGAAAAAGCCTGGGAGCGCGTCCAGGAAGCCAAAGACCAGAACCTAACCATCACCGCCATGGTGACCGACCGCGTCAAGGGCGGTCTCGTGGTCGATCTGGGGATTCGAGGATTCGTCCCCGCATCCCACGTGGGCAACGGCTCCATGAAGAACAACCTCGAACGCTATGTGGGCCAGTCGATCCCACTGAAAGTGATCGAGGTCGATAAAGAGCGGCGCAAGGTCGTGCTCTCCAACAAACTCGCTGCGGACGAAGACAGGCAGTCGCGGAAGGCGGAGACCGTCGCCAGCCTCGAGCCAGGCCAGGTACGCCACGGAGTCGTCCGGAGGCTCACGAATTACGGCGCATTTATCGATTTGGGTGGAATAGACGGCCTGCTCCACATCTCCGAAATGTCATGGACGCGGATCAACCATCCCAGCGAAGTGCTGAAGGAGGGACAGGATCTCGATGTCGTCATCCTGAAGATGGACCTTGAAGCCGGGCGCGTAAGCCTGGGACTAAGACAGATACTGCCGGATCCCTGGGTGGGGATAGACCGGCGTTATCATGTTGGCGACGTGATCGTCGGGAGCGTGTCGCGCATCGTTCCTTTTGGAGCATTCGTGCAGGTCGAAGGAGGAATCGAAGGAATAATTCCGAATTCCGAGCTTGCGTCGCGAAAAGTCAACAAGGCCGGCGCGGTCGTCGCCCAGGGAACGGAAGTCGAGGTCAAGATTATCGACGTGCGTCCCGACGAGCGCAAGATGACTCTCTCGCTGCGACAGGCCCGCAAGGAAGAAGAGCAGCCCAAGCGCGAGCGCAAGGAGCCTGAGTCGTTCCCGAAGCAGTCTTCCGGCGAAGAGCCCCGGTTTACCATTGGCGATGCCTTTAGAGCCGCACAGGAAGCCGAATCAACTCCGGTTGAAGAATCCGAAGCAGGAATCGAACTCGAGTAGGACAACCGTGGTATAAGGGGATTTGGAGAACTGGAATACTCCAGCCATCTCATCCATGCCCAGAATCGGCATAACCGGCGGTGTGGCAACCGGGAAAAGCACCGTTGCGCGGATGCTGCGGGACTTGGGAGCCGTAACGTTCAGCGCGGATGAAGCCGCTCGTGAGGTGCTCGAGCCGGGTTCCCAAACGTTCAAAGAAGTGATTGCGGCATTCGGCGGCAGCGTTTTGAAGCCGGATGGCTCGGTCGACCGCACGAAGCTCGGCGAGATCGTCTTTTCCGATGAGCGGAAGCGCAAGGCCCTGGAACGGATCACGCATCCGGCGATCCGCCGGCTGCTGAACGAGCGAATAGAAGCAGCGCGAGCCGCGTACCCGCCGGATACAATCATCGCGGTCGAAATCCCTTTGCTTTATGAAGCAGGAATGGAAGGGGGGTTCGACGAAGTAGTAGTTGTTGCCGCATCAGAACAGACTGAGATCAGACGGTTGACGACGGACCGCGGGCTTACCAGGGCGCAAGCCCTCGAAAGAATTCGAGCGCAAGCGCCGCTTAAAGAGAAGGCCGCTCGCGCGGATCACGTTGTGTTGAACGACGGCGGCCTGGAGTCGCTTTCGCAAGTGGTAGGGGAACTCTGGAAAAAGCTCGGTAAAGAGGGGTAACCGGATTCCGGCCGTGGACGTCTAATCAGAGCGCACCCACAGATAAGCCGCGAAATTGTTGTAACCTGCGCAGCGGCGGAGCATTATCTAGTTCAGGCGCTCTGGCGATTCCTCCCCCCGATCGCTGGTTACAACGGCCATCGCAGTCCGTGTGCCCCCGAATGAAAAGGGTACTTGCGTTATTACTGGCCGTATGCTATAATCCGCTTCGGTAGGGCTGCCGTAACCCGGATTTTTCACGGCCCTCCCCAGCGTTATGCTTTCCCCCCACCCGAAGCGTGCTCTCAAGGAGGTAGAACTCGTCTTGAAAAACGTGAGACTACTACACGTCTGCCTTATCACGCTGCTCTCCTCTTTTATCGTCTGCCAAGAGAATAACAACGCCTACGCGCAAGCCAACCGGAGAGGTGGTATTGTTTCCGGCCCCAAACAACCGCGCGGTAAGCCTTTTGTTGACATTCACGGACAGATGCCGAAAGAGGTTATGCGCAAGCCCTTGCGAAACCAGGGGCGAGCGGTAGGGGCAACACCTCAAACCGTTGACATTACTCCGAAGACCGATACCATCATCGATTCGAACCCATTATGGCCGAAGTCTCAAAATGCAATCGGCGAGCTTCCGGTTGTCTTCCAATCGAATCGTGTGTACGCTACCGGGGATGCCACGCGCGATCCCTCACAGGCGACCCCAGGCACGAAGTTTCACGTTTTCATGATGCTTCCTGACGGATCGAGCCCCGATCCCGGGCTAAAAGGACCGAGACCGCTGACAGGTCCACAATCTACAGGCGCGGTCGGCGCCTCGAACGATCAAACTGAGCCGGCATTCAACCAGACCGCCAATTCGGTCGTCTATGTCGAGACCGACTCGAGCGGCATCAAAGATATTATCGAGCTTAATATCAACACGAACACGGTTCGCTCGCTCGTGAAAAATAATACGGACGTCATTGACTTTATTGACCTGGGCCATCCGGAATACGGCGTTGTGCCGGGGGGCAACATCGGGATAATCTTCGCGGGCAAGTCCGCAAGCACGGCGGGCGGGTTTCATATCTACGCGGTAGATACGCAGAGTGGCCATGTCGTAAGGCTCACCTCCGGCGCGTGCGACGACCGTAATCCGACGCTCAGCCCGGACCCGCTGAAGCCGATAATCGCATTTGATTCTAACAGGGCCGATGCAAACGGCAACTCGGTCAAAGCTTCGCGTGACATATGGGCGGTCGACGCAAACCATCCGTTGTCTCCCGCTACGCGCATGACTTTCTTCCTGAACTCCGAGAACATTCAGCCATCCTGGAGCACCAATAGCGTCGACCAGCCGACCGGCACCCAGCATATCGTAAACGGAATTCAGCTCCTTGGGTTTGCGACCACGCGCCGGAACACGAATCCCGCGGCGGGACCCAATGCCACGGACGTGAACCCGAATGGAACGCACGACGTCTATTGGCTGAAAATCTGGATAGATGCGGACGTGAACGATCCGGTGCTGTTCAGGCCCTACAACTACGCGGGGGTCGATTTTTCGAAGAACCCGCCGGTACCGGACGGGTCGAAGCCCGTCGAAGACGCAAGCAATCCTGGTTTCGAGCTGATCACCAGCGATCCGCAGCACATATACGACGATACACACCCGACCTGGCCTCAGTTTATCACCACCTATCGCATTACCTACCAGACGAACCGGAAGTCCTACGATCCGAATACAAACACGTCCATCGGCACAACCTTGCCGCTTACGGACATCTTCTCGTCTACGCTGGTGGACTTGAACTCGCCGACCCTCGTGCGAATCGATGACCTGACTGGCGACGTTCTTAGAGTGGAGCCCCGGATCACATCGCCTGGCTCGCCCGTCAAGATATCCGTGTCGGTCTCCGATCTCGAGAGCGGCGTGCGAGACGTTTGGGTGCAGATCAAGAATCCGAACAGTCTTTATCAATCGTCAGACGGGAAAGAACACAAGGTATTCGCATTTGCCACGACGACGCCCGACAGCACGAACGGATACTTGAGCCCGATCGAATATGAGTCGGAACCGATCTTTATCGGGCCCGTAAGCTCGAGCGGCGCTCCAACCGATCCACGCGGCAATACCTATCCTAGAACGGGGGCCGTCAACCGGGCGCATCCGCCAAGCTATATTACAAGCATCGACGACCTCTTTGCATATTCCGGAATAGCGCACCCGCCGACCAACACGGTTCCGAACGCCAATCCACCGGATCCTACCAAGGATACTGGCTTTCTGCAGCTCAAGTTCGAAAGGGCGGATCCTCAGCATCCGGGGGCGAATATCTATTCCGCAACCTGGCAGACAGACATCCATGCGGCAGACTACTACGTTGACGTCATCGTTTATGACAACGCATTGAACCCGTTTACAAGGGCTGGCGTGGACGATGCCGGGGTTAACTGGAAAATCTACGACAACGTATGGGGTTTCAGTACGCAGACGTTCAATCCTGCTCATAACATCCTGTTCGTGAGCGATTACGCGGCGGGTCAAAAGTTCTTCAACTCTAGGTTCGGGGTGAACACCCTGGTAAACGTGTTCAACTCGTTCTGGGGCACGGAGAGCTGGATGACGGACATAGACGTCAGCCTGTACCCAAGGACATATCTTCCGTTAGCCGGGGGGACGGCCGGCACCGTTCTCGGTTTCGAGAACACGCTCGGCGCCAACTCATATTCGGATTTTCTGGCCGATGACGGCACGTTC
>JBGPOG010000259.1:0-6629 GCA_041487935.1 Chthonomonadia bacterium
ATCACGACCTCGAATGTCTTTTCGTAGTCATTACCGCAAGTCTCGCAAACAGGCATTGTCGTTACCTCCGATACTGAATTTGCACGTCCGGGAATGTGCGGAAAACCCCATTGAGTTTATGGAGAGCCGCCGCACTCATGGCAAACGGACACGTGCTGGATGAGCACCTCCACCTCGCCGTCCGCCTCTTCCTCCACAAGGTCGCCGGCGTCCAACACCTGCGTCGCCTCCCGATCCATGCTCACGAATGCGGGATCGGCGTCCTCCGTCAAGCGTTCGAAAGTTGCCGCATCAACGCTCTCCCGGCTTACGACCGCCCCGCAGTTGTCACACACGAGTCTTGTCTCATAGGAATGAGCAAGCATTTGAATACTCCAGTCAACTTATTTGCGCGGCGGCCAAAGCTGATTCCCGTTCCCGCTCCGCCCGCGCGCGTTCGAGCAGTTCGATCACTTCCTCGTCTTGCACCTGCGTGAAATCGCGATACCAGAAACCCACGGCGCGAAAGTCAACGGGCGTTTGCAGGCAGACGAAATCGTCCACTTCCGACCGCAGGATATCCGCCGTCTCGGCCGCGCACACCGGCACGCCGAGGACGATACGCTCCGGCTTCTGGAGGCGCACCGAACGGACTGCCGCGCGGGTCGTGACGCCCGTGGCAATGCCGTTGTCCACGACGATCACCACGCGGTCTTTGAGCTCGAGTGGCGGTAAGCCGCTGCGGAAGCGCGCCAAACGGCGTTCCATCTCGACCGTCTCTCTGGCGATCAGCGATTCGAGCTCCTCGTCGGCAATTCCAAGGACGCGCACGGCGTAATCGTCGAGTATGCGAACTCCACCTGGAGCGATCGCCCCGATGCCGAACTCCGGCTGAAAAGGCGCTCCCACCTTCCGCGCCACCACCACGTCCAGCGGCGCCCCGAGAGCTTTTGCAACCTCATAGGCAACGGGAACTCCGCCGCGCGGAACTCCCAGCACAATGGGATTCATGTTTCGATATCCCATGAGCCGATCCGCAAGCTGCTGGCCGGCATCTATGCGGTCGTTGAAAATCATCGTCTCATTTGTAACATACATCGTAATCACCTCCCTCGTTTGGAAGGAACCCGGAATTGCTGAAATGCGCCGGAAGGCTGCGCTCAGGCCGCGAGCTGTGAGGCCGTTTCCGACGGCTTCGATACCTTGCAAACCAACTCCGCCGCCATTTGTTCCGGCACGTGCGCCACAAGGTCTCCCTGGGCGATAATCCCTATGCACCTTCCGTGCGCGTCTACCACCGGAAGCCGGCGGATCTGGCTTTCCTCCATGAGCAGGCAGCACTCTTCGACGGTGGTTTCAGGACGAACCGTCACCAGTTCGCTCGACATGCAGTCTCCGGCCTGTCTCGCCCATGGGTCCCATCCCGCGGCTACGGAGCGGCAAGTGATATCCCGATCCGTGATCATGCCCACTGGCAGCCTCGCTTCCGGGTTGTTCACCACAGGAATGGCCCCGCAGCGCTTTGAGATCATCATCCTGGCGATCTCCGGGAGCGGCGTGTCCGGCGTGCAGCAAACCGGATCTCGCGTCATAATGTCCATCGCTCTCATGGCTTCTACCTTCCTCTCACTTTGCCTCGACGGCCACCTTCACGGTCTTCGCGCGCGACTGTTCGGTTTTGGGCATCTCGACTTTTAGAACTCCGTCGCGCAGCGTCGCTTTGATCTTCTTCGGATCGATCTCGCAGGGCAGTGTAAACGCGTTGCAGAAGCAGTTATCTGAAGAGACCCAGCTCATGCGATGGAGCGTCTTTTTCTCTTCCTTCGCGAACTCCTCATGCTTGCCCTGAATCGTAACCGATTGAGGCTCGGCCTCGACGCTGATTTCCGAGAGCTTGTAGCCCGGCACCGCGGCAATAAGAGTCACCTGATCCTCTGTTTCGAACAGGTCGATATCGGGTTCGAAAACGATCGACTCCTTGAGATCTGCCGGCACTCTTGGCGCGCTGCCGAAATAGCGCGTGAACATGTTCTCGATCCTCTGCCAAAGATCTCCAAGTTCATTCCAGACAGATTTCGGCGCGAGGCTTTCTCCGGGTCGATGGGCAATCTCGTTTCCGGACTTCACACCTCCTAACATTTTCCCCTTCCTTCCTATATCGCATGCTGTACTCTCGACGTCACGCCAATTCGTAACGCCTATGTCCGCATTCTATACAGCGCGAATGAATTGCGCATCCTCTGTTCAGCGTATTTCAGGGGGATTCTAAACTGCCACAGCCACTCGGTTGCCCGGTCACTCGACTTGGAAACAACCTTCCAATTCGAGGTTAGCCAGCTAGACTGAGTTGTGGCGGTCACTATGCGGAATGATGTCTCACGAACGAGGAAGACCGCCCGGTAATAGCAACCGAGCGGCCCATACTTGAGGACGAACTGAGAAGCGTTACCGAACGATCAGCACCGGGCAGTGCGCGTGATGGGCTACGCCGTCGGAAACGCTGCCCAGCAGTAACCGCTTGAAGCCTCCCAACCCACGACTGCCGATGACAATCAGGTCGGCTTTGAGGTTTGCGGCTGTGTCGGTGATGTGGTCTACCGGAGGACCGAATTCCCGCAGCGATTTGTATTTCACGCCCATCCCATCCAAGATACTGCCGGTCTTCGATTGCGCGGCGTCGTGGAAGTTGTCGCAGAGACGCTGCGAGGTTTCTATGTCGATGTAGAGGCCGACGCCCGGCATGTCCGGCACCGAGAGGGCCTCCGGCGGCGGGTTGTAGGCGCTCAAGAGCGTCACCTCAGCGCCGAACTTTTGAGCGATTTCGCCGGCCGCGCGCGCAGCATTCAACGCATGGTCCGAACCGTCTGAGCAAAGCAGTATTCGCGATATCATTTCGTTACTCCACAAAGCAGGGCCGCTAATGGGATCTTCCTATTCTTTCCAAACCACGATTACCGGATCCTTCCGGCCGTGAGGATGCGGAACCTCTCTCGGGTAGCCCAATATTAACGGGAAGACGACCGTTAGGGTCTCAGGAATCCCGATCTCCCTCTTGGCTTCCGCCTGATTCAACCACGGACGGGCAAAGCCAATTGGGCAGGTCGCAAGGCCGATCTCATGTGCCGCAAGCATGAGATTCTGTGCCGCGAGGCAGCAATCCTCGGCAGCCTGTTGGGTATCGTCACAGGCACATATGATGATCAAAGTCCCGGCATCGTAAAAGATGTTGAAATCCGTGCTGGATAGCATCCGCCGCATCTCTTCATTCGGCGGGTCGAGCGGCAAGTTTTCCAGCATAAGACTCTTTGAACAACCAGAGATCCTTTGAAGTAGTTCGTGATCCTGGATCACGGCAAATTCCCACGGCTGTGTGTTCATGGCGCTGGGCGCTTGCGACGCCGTTTCGATCAGCTTCTCGATGGTATGACGGTTGGGCGTTTCATCGGTGTATGCCCGCACCGCCCTCCGATTGTAGATCGCATCTGAAACTTTCATTTCTTATTCCCGCAGCGAGAATCCGGTGCGCAGGGGTTCTCATCCTGCGTGCCAGGCGCCGTGTTTGGTTTGCCGGCCATGGAAACGAACGGCCAGCGCAATCTGAATTACGCCATAAGTTACTGCGAAAACTCCCACGAGCCAGATAATCGCGGTGACGCCGGCAATCGGAAAAAAGGCAAGCAGAATACCGAACAACATGAGCGCGGCACTCTTAAGCACGAGCAGCCAGTCTCCGATTCCGTTCTTCATGAGCGACAGAGACGCCGCGAGCGCCAGGCCGCCGGTAACGATGGCCCAAATGCCGAACAGGAAGAGAATTACAAACGCTGCAACGGCTGTGAGGAAGAGCGTCAAGGCGCCGATTGCCATCCCCGCCAGCGCATCGAGAATCAGCGATTGGCGCATCTCCGGCCGCCGCATTGCGCTGCGCGACCCCACGTACGCCACAACAGCATCGACAACGACATAGACGGCAAACAGAAGGAGCACACCCTGCAGCGTCGCATCGGGGTTCATCAAGGCGATCAGGCCAAACAAGATCGCGCACAATCCTCGAACCAGAAATATTCTCCAGGTGCTCTCGTACCGTTCCATTTCCCGCCTCCTTCCATGGACCCTCCTTGAACACATCAGCGGCAGTGAACGTCTCCGTCAAAGGAAGCCTTGCGCTCACTGCCTCTAGTGTCCCTCGTCCCTTTTGCCATCGCTCTTGTGGGCTGCTTTGCCCGGCTCTTCATTGAGCCTGGCGAGCGCCGGCACGGACGAGGAAAACGCGTTCACAGCACCGGCGAGATCCGCAGATAATCCTCCACGGAGCGTACGCCCGCTGCATGCCCGACGGCGCCGAGAACGGCCTTTTTTTCGTGCCAGGTGTGCACGTCCCCGGTTAGCTTAACGGTGCCGCCGGTTACACTGACGTGAATGCGCTCGGCCTCTCGCTCTGCCCGCCGTTCGAGCGCATCTTCGATCATTTGCTTCACCCTCTCGGGACTCACAGCGGGCGTCGATACGATGATCTTGTTGCTCACTCCTCTAACTCCGGTCAGGATCTTTACGGCCTGTTCGGCATCGTGCCTGGCTGTCCACGTTGGGACGTTCCCTTCGAGGGTCACCCAACCATCGGCGACCGTTGTGCTGATGTTTTCGTGCGGAATCAGCTCATCCCATTCAAACGTACGGCGGACGGCGGACGCGATGTCGGTATCCGACCGGGAGAGTTCGCCGGGGATTTTGACCTCGATATCGTTCGCCACGTCCAGCACTCCCGACACGCGATGCGCCGCGTCTTGGGCCGCCAACTTTTTAGCGTAGCTCGACACGGTGCCGGTTAGCGTGACGACCCCGTTGTCCACTTCCACGCCGACCTCGGTCTCACTCACTCTCGAGTCCCAGCTCAGCTCGCCTAAGACCGCGCGATGAATCTCCGAATCCGATACAATTGACTTTGTTAACATGTTAATCACCTCATTTCGCAATGTAACGCGTACTCGTCAGCCATTATGCGGCCTGGGCATAGCGCGACGGGGTTCCTGGCGGCCGGCTTACTTGCTTGATTAGAGCGAGAGCCTCCTCTTCCGATCCCTTTGTCGCGATATCGGCCTGTGAGATGATCCCGAGACAATTCCCGCTATCATCCGTCACGAGAAGACGCCGGACGTGATGGCTCTCCATTAACTTGCGGCAATCCGTCAGGTCGGCATTGGGCTTGACCGTGAACAAATTGGCAGTCATGCAGTCAGCCGCGGTCATCGCCTGTAGGATTTGAGCTTTTGCTACTCCTCGGCAAGCGATGTCGCGGTCCGTGACGATGCCCACTGCCTTCTGTGAGTTGGGGCCGGCCACGACCGGGATCGCGCCGCAGTCGTTCTCCACCATCAATCGGGCGACGTCATATAGGGGAGTGTCCGGCGTGCAGGTCGCCGGCTGCATTGTCATCAGCTCCTGCGCTTGTGTGGGTGGCATTTTACTTCTCCTTCCCGGCTATCCAGCCGGCTTATCGAACGATCAATACCGGGCATTGCGCGTGGTGCAGCACGCCATCCGATATGCTCCCGAGGAAGAACCGCTGAAAGCCGCCGAGCCCGCGGCTTCCCATGACGATCAGGCCGGCTTTCTCCTGATCTGCAACTTCAATAATCTTTTGCACGGCATGGCCCTGTTCGCGGACTGAGTCGTACTTGATACCTGCTCTCTCGAACACCTTGCCCGTACCCTCTTCTACCGTGTCTTGCGTTTGCTCCACAGGGCCTATCGGCGTTCCCCGATATACCGGTATCAGTTCAATTCCAAACAAGACCGATTCTGCCTGTTCGGTGAACACGTTTATCAGAATTACACGAGAGCTGAACCTCGCGGCAATTTCCGCTGCGGTCTGTGCAGCGTTGAGCGCATGATCTGAACCGTCGGAACAGACGAGTATTGTGTCGAACATAAAATCCTCGGTCTCCTGCAGCCACAAACGGCCTATAAACGTTTCTCTTAGCGGCCAATTTTCTTGGTGAAGTTGATTTGATATACGATTGCGTGACCGATTCGCCCCATGACCTGAGAGGAAAGCACCACTTCGATCTGTTCGCGATCCGACTCACCGAGCATTGGCTTTACTCCTCAATCAAACTATACGTCCAAAGATCAGACCGTTCCAATTCGGTTGAGCATAATTGCATGCCTGTGTGAGGATTATATTCCGCTGGAATCTAGACCGCATCCGCCGAATGACGGATTGTGTTTTCAAGACAGCTCTCGTCGATCTATTCTGGCATCGGGCAATCCGTCGAATCGCGGATACGCCACAGACGAATTTCATCTATGGCAGGATACGGGGATGTCGGGAGCGGAAATGGGTTCGGAGTAAGTGAGTCGAAGCATCCGCAACACTGTCCTTGGCGGACGAAGTCCAAACGGAGTCGAGCTTGACCTGCGCTCAGTGCGAAGTAGCGCGGAGGTCCATCCGGCGAATGTGGGAATGTCCAGTCTCAATCGGGACCTGACGACCAACCAGGCTTCGCAAGATCACTTTCCCGAATCGGCCAGCTTAACCTCCGTAGTCACCCGGGGCGCGGAGAGCAGTATACGCGGTTCGCCCCAGCAGGCCCAATCGGCGTTCGAATTGTCGTTGGGCCCAACGTCGGCGATGAGGCGTATGTGGACCC
>JBGPOG010000260.1:0-6569 GCA_041487935.1 Chthonomonadia bacterium
GTAATCGTGAGCGCGGCGCCGGCGCTTACGCCCTCGTGAGTTGCTGTAATCTGTACCGTCTGCGAGGAACTAACCGCAAGGGTTTTGATCGGGAACGTGACATAGGTCTTCGACGGCGGAACAGTTACCGTCGTATTGACCGTCGCGTACTGGGGCTTATTGCTCGTGAGATCGATTGTCAGCCCGGCTGACGGAGCCGGGCCATCGATATAGACGACTCCAGTGGCCGTATTTCCGCCGGTAGTTGAAGTTGGAGCCACGGCTAAAGCGTAGGGATGCGGCGAGAGCAGCGTTACAGCTCCATATAATGTCGACGCCCGGAAGGTTGCAGCAATCAGGACCACCGTTGTATCCTGGGCCGGATTCGGGAATATGTAGAAAATCCCGCTGGTTCTGCCTACCTGGACGGTTACGCTCGAATTGACCTGGATCAGGCTCGGGTTCTCGGAAACAGTCTGGACGACTGCGCCGCCCGCCGGCGCCGGAAGAGTCAGGTTGACGCGCGCACGGACGTACGGGAGTGTGAAGGAGCTTGGTGTTACCGTGAGCGTGGGTCCCCAGACTTCGCTATAAAGACCTCCGATCTCGAACTCAATCGAGTCTAATGGCGGCGCCTCGATCACGTTGATTTGAACCGGTGTGGAAGGTATGCCGTTGGCGACGACGACCAGAGTCGAGTTGCCTCCTTCGGCGGTCTTTGGAACGGTGAAATTCGTGGATACCGGCGCCGCGCCGGTTGCAACAGCCATTGTGCTGTGGCCAAAGGTCCGGCAATAAAACACGTGCCCGCTTGTGTTGTTGGTGATCCGCACCAGCGGATAGTTAGTCGCCTGGCCGGCATCGTCGCCGTACGCACATGCCTGTGACAATCCGTTAAATTGCGTTCCGGATATGGGGTAGGATTGGCCCGCAGTAACAACGCTCGGATTGCTCGATATCGCCGGCCGCCAGGCGGAATTGAACGTTCCGGCCGGGGTGTAGATTTCCACGTCACTGGTACCGTCGGTCAGAAGAACCTGTCCGGTTGGCAGCAATAGCATCCGGCCCTCAAAGGAGGTAAGGAAAGGAGCATTCGGCGTATCGGGGACCTTGATGAACTGGTTGTTTGCATACGAGACCTCATAGAACGAGACGGGAGAGTTAAAAACACCCGGGCTCGTCATGGCGAGGATATTGCCGTTTGGCAGCAAGCAAGCAGGAGCGTCCGCCATGTCGACCTGGTCGCCATCAGGATTTAAGGGAAAATCCGGACCGGCCGACCATAGTTGCGTTACTGCATTATAGATAGAGTTGTGTATCGTTCCCCCAAAACAAAAGACCGTTCTATCCGGGCGCAATACCGCCGGACCAATCTCTGCGCTGCCGGGATCTGCGAGGTTGTTGATCGTGCTTCCCGCCGAAACCCATGAGTCCGTCGCCGGGTTGTATATTTCGGAGAACGTAGGAGTAACATCCACCGTCAAGATTCTTCCATTCGGAAGGAGCGTCCACCCCTCCTCGTCGAATGCATCTGCCTTTCCCGCGCCTGCCAGCGCCGACCATGTCAGGGTGGTTGGATTCAACTTCGCCATCCTTTTACTGAGAGGATCGGCTAGAATAAAATCCCCGTTCGGCAAAACAGCACTTTGCGCATCGCCAATGGATGCCCATCCGGTAGGCGGCTGCAGAACGCTCCACGTATCTGTCAGCGGATTGTAAACGGCGCCCTGGTTCGTAAATGCAAAAAAGCCAAAGTTATACTCCCCTCCAATTGCTACCACTCTGCCATCGGCGAGAACCGCGGAGGCGAAGTAGAGCGGCGCGTAACTCCCTTGTAAGGCGCCGGCCTGTGACCAGGTCCCGTTAACGTAGCTTCCAAATTCGTCGGGCTTGAGCCTGAACCAGGCGGAGGACAAGTACTCCTGGCAAAGGACGGTTCCGTCCGTCAGGAGGAGGGGCTGGCTAGCCTGAAACGGAGTGCCATTGGTGAGGCGTCTCCAATTCTGGGCTTTGGCGAGAGGCGTGCAGAGGGCCGAGAATGTAAGGAGCACGGATAAACAACTGAGTGCAAAGCGCGTCCTCGCCGAGAGGATACATCGACCGAAAAAACAGCCAGATAACTTGCGCATGATTTTTGCTCCGGAGAATGAAGAATAAGGCCGAACTAACTGGGGGAATCGCCAACAGGCCGGCTGCCGGGATGCTGCAAAGCAATTAGAAGTCTATCAAGAAAATCGTTGGATGACTCCAAGCCTGGACGGTTGATACTTGCCCGGCTGACTGCGGCGTGATCGATTTCGGGTATCGCGGAATCTGCTCCACGGCCCCCAAACGGTAGAGCGATATGTCAGTAACCGAAGGCTTCAGGCAATGCCTGCGGACATTCGCATATTCAAGGCGCCCTCTCGATAAGAAACAATGTCTGCCAAATGGCGATCGATCGACTGCGAAACCGATCCATCAGGGAAATACCAGCAATGGCGCGTTCGCAGTGGTTCCAACCGGGTAAGTTCCGGTTACGTAGAAAGTCGTGGCTGTTGTTACATTATGCGCGGTGACGATGAACGTCGCCACCGACTGCCCTGCCGGCACAACCACGCTTGAAGGTCCGGTGATGCTGCCCGTGGCCGCAGTGCTGTATGTCAGCGGGACCGTCACAGGCGCGATCGGTGGCCCGCTCAGGAATACCCGGCCGGTCGCCGACGTATTCGCCCGTATCGAAGTCGGCAGAATTGTAAGAGACAGCAGGTACGGGGCCCGTACCTTTACGGCTGCGCTCTTGCTGCCGGTTCCATAGGTCGCCGTGATCGTCGCGTTGGCATCGGTGGCGACCACATTCGTCGGTACGTAAAATGAGATCTGCTGGATGCCGCCCGGAATCGTAACGCTGGGAAGCGATTTGATGCCGCCTCCGGGATCGACCTTCGACAGTCCGATCGGCACCCCACCCGTAGGCGCGGGACGGCTAAGGACGACGGTGCCCCTGAGAAACGTCCCGCCGGAAACGGTGCTGGGATTGAAGATAAGCGAGGCCAGAGACGCCTGCGCGACGGGTGTAACCGTGAGCGAGGTCTGGACGGGCGGCCCGCCGGTGCCGGCGGTGATATTTACCGTTTTGAGCGCGCCGACCTGGAAGGTCGCGATTGGGAATGTGACATAGGTCTTTCCAGCGGGCACCGTGTAAGTGGCCGGCACCGAGGCGACGGCCGGGTTCGAGCTTGTTAATGTGAGTTGAATTCCGGACGGCGGCGCGGCTGCGCTCATCTGGACGAAAGCGTTCGCATTAGTTCCCCCCGTGACGGTTTTCGGAATAGCCGTTATCGAGACCGGAATAGGGGCGTCGATGGTCAGTGGCGCGGATTGAGTGGATCCCTTCGCAGTTGCGGTAATGCCGGCCGTCGTCGTGGTGGACTGAGGCAAGGTAAATATTACGAATGAAACCGCGCTCGATCCAGATGGGATGGTTACGCTGGGGGTCACCGTCGCCACATTCGGATCCGTGCTTGCGAGCGAGACCACCTGGCCACCTTCGGGGGCCGGGAAATTGAGGAATACCCAGGCTCGTAGCGGCGGCAAGTATCCGCCGTACATTTCCCAGGCGGGAAATAGATCGGCGCCATCATCGAACGGATCGAAGAGCACGCCGTATACAAATGGAATCACAGTGATAGTGGCGTCGCCGGAATCAGCGCCAAACGTGGCCGTAACTGTGACGGTCGTGGTTGCAGGCACACTATCTGCTCCGCGGACCTCGAATTTAACCTTGCGCTTGCCTGCCGGGACAAAAACAGACGGTGGCACGATTGCGGCCGGGTCGTCCGGAGAGAGAGCGATCGTGGCGCCCCCAGGAGGCGCCGGCCCGCCTAGAGTCACAAGGCCGGTTGCGCTGTCACCCGATTCGATCGTATCCGGGGTGATCGTAAGGGCAACGGCGGGAGGCTGCTGCAGAATGCCACGATTGACGAAGACGGCCAAAATCTGGCTGTAATTCAACCCGCCGTACAGGGCGTCGTTCGCATCGAGAACCGCATTGGCTCCGTCCACCATCTCGGCGAACGGATCCAGGAGAAAGTGTGACTCCAGGATAAGCTTGTCCGCGCGCGTTTTGCCGACAATGGCGCGGATCTGCCAGAGGCAGGCGCTCCAGAGTTCCCCGTCGTCGTAAACGTTCCCATCCAAATCTTCGGGATAGTGCTTGGCGCCGTCGACAGTGCGGGAAAACGGCGGCGGACCCGGGTTGAAGCCCGTGGCGATCCACATTCCGACCAATGGATCCCATCCCGGCGCGCCGGGTCCGATTCCGGCGTGGTGCGAGCAGGCCCAGTAATCGCCGAAGCCCTCGCCCATCGCGCCGCCTTCTTCCGTCTGGCCCCAGCCAGGAACCTGGTTATCCTGGATGGCGTGGCCGGTTTCATGCCAGATTACGTCGGCATCTTCCGCGAAATCGACGCCGACAGTTCCAAAGTGAAGGTCCTGGCTGAACGGATCGTAGTAGGAGTCGAATATCGGAGCATTAATGTCCACTCCGATCTGGCGG
Source organism: Chthonomonadia bacterium (assembly GCA_041487935.1). GTDB lineage: Bacteria > Armatimonadota > Chthonomonadetes > Chthonomonadales > CAJBBX01 > JBGPOG01. Next base: position 4,517 of record JBGPOG010000260.1, read on the forward strand.
TTGTTGATGTTGTTGAATCCGATGCCCTGGATATACCGCTCGATCGTATCGACGTGGTAGTAGCCCATGGTTTCTTCGAACCCCGTTTGGGAACGGGTGAAATCGTACGTATGGGAGGCGCTCTGAACACGCGTAACTCCGCTGGTAGTCTCGGTAGTCGCGTATTGGCCCTGAAGGAAACCCGTGCTATCCAGGCCCTGAAGCGCAACTAACTTGCGCGCATTCGTAAGAATTAGAGAATCCGCATTATCGTTATCCTGAAGGGTAACGTTGCCCGTCACCCTGACCGGGTCCGAATCGTAGACCTTGCCGGTGCCGTTGGCATACTGCGCGATATTTCGAATGGAGATGACCTGGCCCGACTGGCCGTCGATCATGACTTCCCAGCTTGCGCCGGGAAGCCGCGTTGAAAAATTGACCTTCCACACAGCAATCGGCGCGCCATTTTGAACGAGAGCGCGGGCGCGCGCAATTGGCTGCGTCGTGGGAGGAAACTGGGCGTTTACGGCCAGGACAGCCGTGCGAACCGCCGCTACGGCGTTGCGGGGCGCCGGTAGTGCCGCGGGGCGCGCGAATTCGATCAGATCTTGGTTGACGAGTTTAACGTGGAGATTTTTATCTGTATGAACGGAAAGATAGCCATTATGGACGACAAAACCGTTGTAGACTTGAACGAAGTTCTCATGATAGCCGGTCAAGCTAACGACTTCCCGGTCGAGCTGGATCTCCGAGAGACTCGGGCTCAATCCGAGCTTTGCACTGTAAGCGCTGAGGAGTTTTTGAGCTGCTTCAAATGCCGTCCTTGCCCCTTTGATGGGAATGTCGCCGCGGACCCGGCGCAGGGTTCCGGTCGCCTGGTCCCGTTGAACCGTGGCGCCGGGGATAAAGCCGGATTCTGGGGGTGTAAGCTTGATGCTCGGCTGAGTTGTCGGGAGAATCTTGGCTTGAAGGGTGTTCGGTATCTGTTCCGTGAGGCGGTTTCCGGCATACTTCTGAAAGGCTGCCGCGACGCTCGTAAGAAAAACGAGGAGCACGACGCCGAGAAGGCCAGTCGTCCCCTTGCGGTGCGCGCGGGCCGTATTTACGGCCATCTGTGTCCTCCTAAGCTATGTTGAGGTTCTTAGGACTTTCGAGAAGATCCAGTTCTGCCCGAGATGACATCCGGCAAGGAAACTCTAGATCGATCGTAGAGGCACACAAACCCTTGGTCGGACGATTCGGGATGTTCGAGGCGCGGACATACCGTCGAACCGGTTTGTCCGCCACCTTAATAATAACAGCCGTCAAAACAGAAGTCAATAGCCTGCTTGCGGACTCTTCGTCGCGATGCAATTGTGTTGTGGTTGACACGCAAACGGCAGCTTGCGTATACTCCCGGTAACAGATATCCGAACAGTTCGTCCGACGGAAGCCATGATCAACGCGCGACTTCGCAAAAACCTCGATCTCCCGCTTATCGCATTGACCTATCTCGTTGTCGCGATGGGCATGCTAGCCATTTATAGCGCAACCCACGGCACGACCGGGCGATTTCTGCAAAAACAGATTTTTGCAGTTATACTGGGCAGCGTTGGAATGTTCGTCGCGGCGGTTGCGGATTACTCCAAAGTCGCCCGCTTCGCCCGCGCGATATACACCATCAACCTGGCGCTGCTGTCGCTGGTCTTTGCAATGGCGCGCACTACGAAAGGATCTCAGAGGTGGATCAATCTCGGGATGTTTCAAATACAGCCATCGGAATTCGCAAAACTGTTCGTTATCATCTGCCTGGCCGCATTCCTGGTACACCGAATCGAGACGATCCGTGAACCGGCGACGCTTTTTGGCTCGTTTATATATATCGTTCCGCCGTTAATACTCATCTTGATGCAGCCGGATCTCGGAACTTCACTCGTCTTGATCGCCGTCTGGCTTGGTATGACCTATATCGCCGGCGCCAAAGTACAGCATCTTGCGATGTTCGTTGCTGCCGGAGCGCTGGTCTTTGCAGGACTTTGGCACTTTAACCTCGTTATCAAGCCATATCAACGGAACCGTATTGAAACGCTCTGGA
>JBGPOG010000261.1:0-6554 GCA_041487935.1 Chthonomonadia bacterium
CCGAGCTCGTAGGGGTTCCAGAGTGGAACTTCGCCGGTGCGGATCCGTTCCCGCGCGTAATGACGCCACGAGTAGTACTCAAAAATCGGCCCGTGCATCTGGTTTTGCGCGAATCGTAGGTCGGGAAACCTTGCGCGTGCGGTGGCCGACCAGGGAGGCATCAACGGGACGATATCGGCCGGGAGAAGGACTTTGCCGCCAAAGAGGGCCGGCCAATACACTGCAACAGTTATGACGAATAATGCAAAAACGCACGCCGCGTCGGTTCTATCGACACGGCGTGTCCGGGGCATTTCCATTGGTATATGCCTCGTTATTTTATCAACTCAGCCGCTGGTCACTCTTACTCGGAATCATTAGAACCATTTTCGCGGAGCGTTGCGCATTTTAGAGCATCCAGCCAGTGAAGGGTGCCAGAATCGACGAGGGCGATAAACCGTTCACGTTGTTCCAACGTTAGGTGTGCAGGAACAACGTAACGTTCGCCCCACGGAGTCAACCGTATCTCGTGCGCTTCCTCTGCGCGTTCGTCCCCAGATACTGGCTGGTTGGCTCTTGTGGATTGATCTGATCTGGGTCTGCGGAATACACATTGATACTCAGTGGGGATCTGTATATTCATAAAACAGAGTTCCCAGCCCTCATGGCCACGTACCCTAAGTCCTTCCTCGAGAGTAGCATTTTGTCGGGCATGGATCGTAATGACTGAATAGTCCCATTGCATTGCGGGGCTCGTATCTGTCCTCCGGAAGATGCAATGGTACTCGTTCGCCATCGGCATACTCAAAAAGCTGAGTTCCCACCCTTCATCACCGTGAAGATTTAACTGTTCCTCAAGCACTGGGTTGTGGCGAGCATGAACCGAGATGACCAAATAATCCCATGCTGTTCTAGTATGTGAAGAGAGTCCAGATGTTTCGGTTGCTGCGCTCAGCATGAAATCACCCAAAACGGTCCGCATAATTCAAAGCACGAAAGCTAACACCACAGCTCTAGTAAACCGCCAATTTCGCGTCTTACTGCGGCAAAATCCTCAGCGCCGGGCTCCCAATGTCGCGGTATTTCGCGCACGCGTGACACGATGGACTGTAACTCGAACTCCAATTCGGTATTCGGGTTGGCGTCAACTAAGAACTGCGTATAGCTCGTGGCCCATAACTCTGCCGGTGTCAGCAGATAGTCATTTACATATCGGCGAATGTCCACCTGTGAAGTAGACTGCCCAATTCTCTTCAGTCGTTCGTAGAGATCCGTTTGTATCAAGGCATTATACCACGGCTCGAATTGCGCGCTCCGATGCGCAGGCGCCCTAGCATTTCCTGCGAGATGTTGGTCTATATAATGGCCGAGTTCGTGGACGAACACATATTGGGCATAACGTCCCCACGGCGGCCCGATGTATGATCGGATCAGCATTCTTGGTGGGCTAGACGTTGTGTCGCACATACCCCATTCATCATCTGCAATACTATGTGGGAAATACGATTCATATTCCTTATCCGCGTAAACGATCATCGCGCGCTCGGTCGGAGGTCCCGGGACTTTGTGTATCCGATCAATTAATAGTGCCGCCTGCTCGATCTCTCTTCTGAATGCAGGTGGCATCGCACTATCATAGGCAAACAGTTGGCTTACTTTTATCAGCATTGAGGAGCCAATCGCGAGAACGATTAAGATGAAGCAACTTCTTGCGGCTACGTGCCGGCAGTTCGGCGGCCATCTCTGAGGCAGATTGTGCCGATTACCAGCCCCTTGTTGCCATGAGCTGGTTCTCTTCGAGTTGGCGGACATCGATGGAAAGCATCGGCTCGCCGAGACCGGTGGAGACCTCGGATAGGATTTCCGGATTGTCGTAGTAGGTGCAGGCTGTAACGATCGCCTTTGCGCGGTCCTTGGGATCCGAGGATTTGAAGATTCCGGATCCGACGAAGAGGGCTTCCGCGCCGAGCTGCCGCATCAGGGCCGCGTCGGCAGGCGTGGCGATTCCGCCAGCTGAAAAATTGGGAACCGGGAGCCGCCCTGTGCGATGCACTTCAAGAACGAGATCGTACGGAGCTTGAAGCTCTTTGGCCGCCGTCATGAGCTCGTCCTCAGACATTGCCTGGAGACGGCGGATTCCGCCAATTACGGCCCGCATGTGCCGCACGGCCTCCACCACGTTTCCCGTTCCGGCCTCGCCTTTGGTCCGGATCATCGCCGCGCCTTCACCGATCCTGCGCAATGCTTCGGATAGATCCCTGCACCCGCAGACGAAGGGCACCCTGAATGTGTGTTTGTTGATGTGGAACTGCTCGTCCGCGGGGGTCAGCACTTCGCTTTCGTCGACGAAATCGACACCCAACGATTCGAGGATCTGCGCCTCCACGAAATGCCCGATCCTCGCCTTCGCCATAACAGGGATGGTGACCGCCTGCATGATCTCCTTGATCATCTGCGGGTCGGACATGCGCGCCACGCCGCCCTGCGACCGGATATCGGCCGGCACGCGCTCGAGCGCCATGACGGCCGCGGCCCCAGCCTCTTCCGCGATGATGGCATGCTCAGGCGTGACTACGTCCATAATCACGCCGCCCTTCAACATCTCGGCAAGACCCACCTTGGTGCGCCAGGTGGATTTCTGCGTATCGATATCGGCCATTGTTTTCGAGAACCCCTGTTACCCACACTCTAGGTATTTTGATGGATTGGTCTTCAGTATACCCCGGCTGCAATCGCCTATCTGCAGATTTTGGCGATTCGAGCCAATAGTTTAACTTAGGTCAAAAAATATGTTGACATTGCGACACATACAGTCTATAATATTGGCGGTTATTTAACTTAGGTTAAATTTCAATCCGTGACGTGGGGAACGAAATGGAATCGATCGGTAGTTCGTCAGAGCGGGTTTTCAGCCAGTCAGTTGAAGACTACCTCAAGGCGATCTATAAACTGCAAACCGAGGACGGCACCGTCTCGACGACCGTGCTCGCCAAGAAAATGGGAATGACGCCGGCCGCCGTCACGAAGATGATGAAGCATCTTTCGGCAGTCAAGCTCATCGATTATACGCGCTATTACGGCGTGCGGCTTACAGCCGCCGGCGAGCGCGTGGCGTTGGAGATCATACGCCATCACCGGCTGCTGGAGCTCTATCTCTGCCAGGCGCTGGGTTATGGCTGGGACGAGGTTGATGCCGAAGCCGAAAAGCTCGAGCACCACATCTCGGAAGAGTTCGAGGACCGGATCGACCGCATGCTGGACTTCCCGTCAACCGATCCCCATGGCGATCCTATTCCAACTCGGGACGGTACTGTAACTCCTCACAAGGGCATCCCGCTGGCCGATGCCGAGGCCGGCGAGATTGTCGAGATTTGCAGAGTGCGCGATAGTGATCCCGAGGTTCTACGCTACCTTTCAAGACTGGGGATGAAGCTGGAAGCCGTGATCGAAGTTACCGAAAAGCAGCCGTTCAACGGTCCCATTACCTTTAAGATCGGCGATGCGGCGCATTCGATCGGCCGAGAGCTGGCGAGCCACGTTTTCGTGGTTAACCGGGCAACGGAGGCGGCGTAAGATGGTTTTCGCACCGCTTACCGCACCGCTTCAAGGCGAGGCCGGCGTCCCATCGCTGCCGGAAGCTTATCGAACGATTCCTATTCCTCGAGGTATTGGGCGGGTCAAACGATTCATGGCATTCGCGGGTCCGGGTTATCTCGTCAGTGTGGGTTATATGGATCCTGGGAATTGGGCGACCGATCTCGCGGGCGGGTCGAAGTTCGGGTACAAGCTGCTTTGGGTAATCCTGGTTTCCAACCTTATGGCGCAGCTTCTGCAGACTCTCTGCGTACGTCTCGGACTGGTAACCGGCAAGGATCTCGCCCAGGCTTGCCGCGAATACTACAAGAAGCCGGCCGCGATTGCGCTCTGGGTGCTTTGCGAGATCGCGATCGTCGCCTGCGACCTGGCGGAGGTCATCGGGTCCGCCGTCGCGCTCAATCTCCTCTTTGGGATACCACTCGTCGCAGGGGTACTGATTACCTCCGCAGACGTCCTGGCGCTGCTCGCGTTGATGAACCTGGGTTTCCGGAAGCTCGAAGCCATTGTGATCACGCTGGTCGCGACGATCGCAATCTGCTTCGGAGTGGAAATATTCATGTCCCATCCAAGTTTTGGCTCAATCGCAGTCGGATTGGTTCGCCCCTCGATGCCTAACCTCGAGGCGCTGTACATTTCTCTCGGCATTCTGGGCGCCACGGTTATGCCGCATAATCTTTATCTGCACAGTGCCATCGTGCAGACACGCCAGCACGATCGTTCTCCAAAGGGCGTGCGCCAGGCCATACGCCACAACACCCTGGATACCGTCGTCGCGTTGAGCGCTGCGTTCTTTGTAAACGCCGCGATACTCATCCTCGCCGCCGCGGTGTTCCACAAAGGCGGGATTGTTGTCGAGGAGCTGCAGCAGGCATACAAGCTGCTGACGCCGCTGCTTGGCGGAGCCGCCGCGACCCTGTTCGCAGTCGCCCTGCTCGCTTCAGGCCAGTCATCGACTATCACAGGCACGCTGGCCGGACAGATCGTGATGGAGGGATTCCTGCGGGTCCGAATGGCGCCCTGGCTTCGCAGATTGATTACTCGAGGCATCGCCATCGTCCCCGCGTTATTCATGGTCACCGCGAGCGGCGGGCGTCACACGGTCGAGCTGCTCCTCTTGTCTCAGGTCGTGCTGTCGATGCAGCTCTCGTTTGCGATTTTCCCGCTGATGATGTTCACGAGCGACCGGAAGCGGATGGGAGAATTTGCGAACCCAACCTGGATGAAGGTAACCGGCTATGCCGTGTGCGGGATCATCGCCAGCTTGAATGTCTACCTGCTCGCGGCAACCGCAAAAGATCGCTTCGGCGCGGCGGGATTGACCGGTCTCGGAATACTCGTACTCCTCGCGATCTTGTTTTCTGCCTGGGTAATGTTCGTCTACAAGGACCGGCGAACGCAGGCTACCGCGACGGGAAGCGCGTGATTGCGTCTCGAATCATTGGCTCACATTCGTATGACGATTTTGTTCACATGCAAATTCTCGCAGAACAGTATTTCGCGATTGCACTTATCATCGTCGGATTATCACACGCTGTGCAGCCGAAATTGTGCTTGGAATTCTTCTCTGCCCTCGATCGGACCGGGTTCGCAGGTCTGATCGTCGCACTCTATTCGCTGCCGCAAGGCATGTTCCTATTGGTCGTACACAATGAATGGAGCTGGACTCCGCCGGTGATCCTTACCGTCGCTTGATGGGGAATGACCATCAAGAGCTTTCTCTACTTACTGGCTCTTTTGGATCGTTACTTGGCGCTTGCAAAGTCTCCTAAGGTCTTGACGCCGGGCCAGGTCATTGCGACGAACAACGTCATCCAGACGATCGGCCAACTAATCGACCAGCAGCTCCATGGCCGGCGCTACAAGCGAGTGACGGCAGCCCAAGGAAACGCGTAAAGCCTAAAGAATCAGCCGGAATTTTGTAATGCGAAATTGGAAGCCGATAGCAATATTCATTTCGTTAGGGCTCGGTTTAGCTGCTGCCGTCCTTCTCGCGTCCCGGTTCCGAGAGCCGACCTTGCTCGAGCGAGCCACGAGGGTCGTTTCGATGAAGGAGTGGGAAGGCGCCGTGTGGCTGTCCGATGCGGAGGTGCTGCTCTGCCACGAAGGAGAGGGGCATAAATACCGAGTCATGTCCCTTAACTTGAGGACCGGAGTGAAGACCCGTGCCGCCGCGCTTGAGGGCGCCCTAAGCAGCTTCAACAACGAAGGAATAGTAGCGTCCTCCGATGGAAAGTGGCTCCTTTGTCTCCCACATGACGGCGAGCCGGACATGCACGTTGTATCTACGAAAGGCAGCCCTGTTTTCAAAAACATTGTCGATGGAGATATGGGGCTCTGCTGGATACCCGGAACACACCAATGGGTCCACCTAAAAACAACTCAAAAAGGTGACGCCTCAGACGGTTCGATCGGCGAAGCCCAATTCCACGATGTGGGCTCGCCGTCCGGCTCGACATGCCGGCGGATTAAACCGAAGGCTCTCACGTATCAGTACTACGTCTCTTCGCTGGCCGCGCTATCAAGCGACCGCCTTAGAGTGGCGGAGGGAACGGATTCTTCGAACCCGCCGCTAACGTCGGCTCATGTTTTTGATATTGAATGGATTGACGGCAAAGCACGGCTCACGGACGTTACGACCATTCACCTCCCAAAAGCGGATAAGCTCGATCGATTGATGCTCTCACCCCAGGGCGATCGCGTATGCTGGCTCGGCATTTCCGAGCAGCTATCTTATTTCGACAAGCTGATCTCTCGCGTCTTCCCTCGGTATCACCCATCCCCTCGTATGGAATTGACCGTGTACATCCACAACCTTCCGTTGGGTCACACGCGCAGACTTGCCGGTCAATCTTCGCTGGCCGGCGATAATGACATTCGTAACCTGGAGTGGACCCCAAGCGGTAAACGATTGAGTCTCGAATACCAGGGATCGCTATGGACCATTCCCGTGAACTGATCTAGCAGACTAGACTCAATAC
>JBGPOG010000262.1:0-6512 GCA_041487935.1 Chthonomonadia bacterium
CGCCAAACCCATCGCCACGCCATTATCTCGGGCAAGAAATACCACTTCGCATTTCGTCACGGCTTCAGGCTTAGACTCACCGGCGAACGTCAACTGGACCCGGCCGGCCAATCCGGGAAACGCCGCGGACACTGGCTGTCCCACGTATGTGTTCGACGTAGCGGCGGCCACCCGCACGTTCGGATGCCACGACAGCCAGCGCAGCAGCTCGCCGCCGCCATATCCCGACGCCCCGACAATCGCCACATCGATCATTGCAAATCTCCGAAATCTTCGTTCTCGCTACGCCAAAAACACAAAAAGCCGGCAGGTGGCGCCTGCGGCTTAGAATCGTGTGACGGAAAGACAAACGACCGCAAGCCAACTCACAAATGAGCTGTCCACGGCCCGGTTTCCTTCTAAATGTGTTTACCGGCGCTCGTCGTGGGCAACTCTCCTGTTACGCTCACGACGGCGACGGATGATTGATCTCAGCGTCATCTCGCCAGCGTCTTTCGAAAGACAAATTGAATTGTGAGGGCATTATAGCGCGACCGGGCGGCCACTGTCAAGCGAAATTCAAATCAGTAACTGTTCACGGCTCGGGATGGATGATTTTGCTGACCGGTAGGGGTGAAGCATTCGGACAAACATCTTGCATAATCATTCTCGCCCGATGTTGAGCGAGTTAAATGCACGGTGAAGCATTCGGACGAACATCTTGCGTAATCATTGCGAGGTTTGTACCCGAATGCTTCACCCCTACACATCGACTGTGAACTTTTACTCAAATCACGAATCCGCGCCGGTTTCGAACAAGTACTTCATCAATCCGTCCAGGTCGGCGTAATCACGGACGATCGCGTCGGCTCCTGCGCTCAGTAAACGCGATCGTTTCCACTCGTCCAGGCCGCCGGGATTGGCTTCATCGGATGCAACACCAAGCGCGAGGCCGCCTGCCGCCTTGCCGTTTTCGATCTCGACGTAGCCATCACCAACCACAACCAGCTCCGGACCGTGCAGGTCGTTTTCGCGCAGTATTCGCTCGATAATCATCTGCTTGGAGAAATCCTGATGTTTATCCAGGGCCGCATACATATGGCTGCCGAAGAAGTGGTCCACATCCAGCGCTGCGGCCTCATCCTGAACGTATTTCAAATCTGTGCCGCTCGCCAGATACAAAGTCACGCCGCGCTCTTGCAGCGCCTCCAGGAACGCCCGGGAACCGCGCAAAAGCATGTGGCCGGCAGGTATCGCTCCCGACTTGAGACCGGCCACGCGGTGCTCGATCCTGTCCCACAAGCGCGCCAGGTATTCGTGCTTGTACTCCAGTGGATCGCACGCGACGCCTCCCCGCTTCTGTATTTCGTCAACCAGTTGAAAGCACTGATAAATGGTCTGCTTCCCGGTCAGACGCTCGACGAAATCCCGGACGACCGCTGCCAACTCTTCGTGGCCCTCGTGCTGCGGAGTCTGTTCCAGGACCTCTACAAAGTAGGGAATCATCACCCCCATCCAGCCTTCGCGTATCAGCGACAACGTGCCGTCAAAATCAAAAACCGCGAAGCGGATGTGCCCTCGCAGTGCATTTGGATTGGCGATTTCGAGAGACGATGCCGTGGCCCGAGCGTGCAATGACGTCATTCGGCTTCCTTCAGAGGAGGAACCTCTTCGCTTCCTAGCAGTTGTTCCAATTCAATATCAAGCCCAGGAAACAGACCCGGCTTAAATATATGTCCCGGCGGCGCAGACCGTCCGCGCAAGTATCCATCCGTCGTCCAACGGTATTCCTCGATAAAGAGCGAATCCTGTTCTACGAACCAAAGCCAGGGTACCTGGTTCCGTTCGTAAAGACCGAACTTCTCCCCGCGGTCATATGGCCTTGTGCTCGGTGACGAGATCTCAACCACCAGATCCGGGCATCCATACAGGTCGCCCTTTTCCTCGTTCATCCGGCCGTTATGTTCAGTTGAAAGAAAAATGATATCTGGGCCAACCCATTCGTGGGATGGAAGCCTTACGTCGATCTCGTGATGAACGCGGCCCAGCTTGTGAGTTTGTACGTGCTGCTTGAGAACCCAGGTCAGCGCAACCTGGATATCGGAGTGTCTCGGCGTTGGTCTATTCACTCTTATTGCCACCCCATCTATATAGTCGTAAAACGGCGGCCCCTCAGGTAGTTCCTCATAATCCTCAAGGGACATTGGTATACGTTCGCTCTCTATAACGACTGCCATTCTAAAATCCTCGGACTAATTTCGAGCCGGCAGAGCCGGCTGAATCATTTACCCAAAGTATAGCGAATGCACCGGCATACGTCAATCCGCAAGCTGACGATCAGCAAGCTGACGAGCCAGCTCTTGCGGATCGGTCGTTGGCTGCTTGCAGGCATAGTCCTCGCACAGGTAAGCGGTTGGCTTGCCGTCTATCATCGGCCGGTCTGCCAGAATCGGAAGTCCATCCGCAACGGAAGCAGTCGGTACGCTCACCACGACGAGCATATTTGGATAGTATCCGCTTCGCGCTGCCTTCAGCAGGGCGGAGGTTGCGGGTTCGGTCGATGGGCCGATGATTGCCAACTCCTTCACAGGCCCGATATACAGGTCGGCCGCAGAAAGCAGTCTCCCGAATGCCGGCGCATGCCGCTCCATTGCCGAGGCCAGCGACCGTAAAACCGTCGCCGCGCTCTCCCAGTACTCATCGCGGCCAGTGAGAATGGCCAGCTTGAGTAACACCTCCACGGCTACGCTGTTTCCGGATGGCGTCGCGTTGTCGGTGAGATCCCGCGGACGGTCGACCAGAGTTTCGGCATCGTGCGCCGTGTTGTAGAATCTGCCTTCTTCGTCCGAGAAAAGTTCGCTCATCACTTGCGATAGTTCTGCCGCGCGTTCAAGCCACTGCCGGTCGAACGTCGCTTCGTACAATCGCAAAAGCCCGTCCGCATAACAGGCGTAATCCTCAAGAAACGCTTGGATGGGCGCAACTTTGAAATTCTCCCCTTCACCCCCTTTACCACTCTCCCCATCCGCCTTCCCCGTCCGCATCAACCGTCCATTCCTCATCAACCGGCCATGCACGAATTCGGCATTCCGAATGGCGGCTAACTTGTAGTCTTTCCGCTCGAAAACGGCCGCAGCTTCAGCCATGGCGGCCAGCATCATCCCGTTCCAAGCGGTGAGTATTTTTTCATCGCGTCCGGGTTTGACCCGCGCCTCACGGGCATCGTATAACTTCTTGCGCATTTCAGCCAGCCGGGATTCGAGATCCTCTGTGTTGGATCCGACCGACCTGGCATACGCATCGGGAGCCACGGTGACATTCAAGATGCTCTTGCCTTCGAAGTTGCCACGCTCCGTGACGTCGTAAAACCCGCAGAAAAGCTCTGCATCACTCTGTCCGAGAACGGCTTCAATCTCGGCTGGAGTCCAGACAAAGAACTTGCCCTCCTCGCCTTCGCTGTCCGCGTCCTGGGTTGAATAGAATGCGCCCTCCGGGCCGGTCATTTCTCTTAAGACATAATCGAGCGTCTCTTCGACGATGCGTCTGTAGAACGCATCTCCGGTTGCCTGGTACGCGCGCAGATAGGTTTGGGCGAGCTGAGCATTGTCGTACAGCATCTTCTCGAAATGCGGCGCCAACCAGAACTCGTCGGTGGAGTATCGGTGAAATCCGCCGCCTAGCTGGTCGTACATGCCGCCGAATGCCATCTTATCCAGCGTCAACCGGACGAATTCCAGCGGCTCCTGGCGGTTGGAGCGCTTGTGATATCGAAGCAAGAAGTCCAGAACCATCGGTTGGGGAAACTTCGGCGCCCCGGCAAATCCGCCGAGGCGCAAATCGAATCCCGATCGCATCGATCCGTATGCCCGGTCAAATAGGTCAGGCAGCACCGGTGTGGCCTGCAGACCCATCTCACTCCGGCTGCGAATCTCGCCGGTCAGGGCTCCGGCCTGCTGCTCGACATCGCTTCGGCGCTCTTTCCATGCCTCTGAAACCGACTGGAGGACGCGCGGAAACCCCGGCCGGCCGTATCGGTCGTCCGGTGGAAAATAGGTGCCGCCATAGAACGGCTTGCCATCCGGCGTGAGGAACATCGTCATCGGCCAGCCGCCCTGGCCGGTCATCATCTGGACCGCGGTCATGTAGATGTGGTCGATGTCCGGACGCTCCTCACGATCGACCTTGATATTGATGAAGTCCTCGTTCATAATCGCGGCGATCTGCTCGTTCTCGAAACTCTCGCGTTCCATCACGTGGCACCAGTGGCAGGCAGAATAGCCGACCGAAAGGAGAATCGGCTTGCCCTCTTCTTTTGCTCGATCTAGGGCCTCTTCGCCCCAGGGAAACCAGTCGACGGGATTGTGTGCGTGCTGCTGGAGATAGGGGCTGGTCTCTCCGGCTAAGCGATTGGTATGGGTATGTTCGGCCATGGTGATTCCCTTTCAGCCACCGTTCTCGTCCTCGGCCTCATTGTACCCATCCAGGCCAGTCGCCGCAGATCGATCGTCATCACGATCGGGGTTCTCCCGGCTCACGTGTCGTTCTCAGATTGACCCTCGAACGGCCTGCGTGCTATACTCCCGGACGGAAGGCAAACTGCGGCCATCCCGCAAAGAAGGCCCAGTGGCCTTCGCGGTTTTGTTTTGTCTCGTTGCAACACACATAAGTGCGATTCGTGGCGAAGGAGACTGTCTCGGTGCTAGTAGACCCCAAGGTATTTCGCGCATACGACATTCGGGCGATAGTCCCCGATCTGGTGGACGAATCGAGCGTGTACTTCGGCAAGGTTTACGACACAAGCTCGTTCCAGGCGCCGCTCGTGCCTGATGGTGTTGTCGAAATCGGCAAGGGCCTGGCGAAGCTGTTTGGAGCGGACATCGTCGCGGTAGGCCGCGACACCCGGCTGTCCAGTCCGGCCTGGGCGGAGGCCCTGGCCAAAGGGTTGAATTCACAGGGCGCAGACGTCATCGACCTGGGTTTGACGACCACCGATATGGTCTACTTCGCGTCCGGCAAGTGGAACGTTCCTGCAGTTCAGATAACGGCTTCCCATTGCACCAAAGAGCTGAACGGAATGAAGCTGGTTCGCGCCGGGGCTCAGGTGGTTGGGCAAGGCGCTGGAATGGAAGATCTTCGGGACATCGTCGTTACCGGGAGCTTCGAACCCGCCGCCAGACCCGGGACGCGAACACACAGGAACATCATGGCGGAGTACGTGGACCACCTGATGCAGTTTATCGACGTCGACTCGATTAAGCCGTTTCGTATCCTGGGAGATGCAGGTAATGGAGTGGGCGGAACGGTTGCGGAGGCCCTCGTTGCCCGTATGCCGCAGGTGAAGCTGACGCCGATGTACTTCGAACCGGACGGCCGATTCCCGAATCACGAGGCCAATCCGTTCGAGCTGGAGAATATCCACGAACTGATTCAGCGCGTTCCGGCGGAGGAATTCGATTTCGGCGTCGCATGGGATGGGGATGCCGACAGGGTCTTCTTCCTGGACGAGCACGGCAAGTTCGTCTCAGGGGACTTCGTCACGACCCTTGTGGCCCGTTATTTCCTGGAAAAGTATCCGGGAGCTGCCATCGTGTACGACATCCGCGCTTCGTGGGCCGTTCGCGATTGGGTCTCAAGGCTCGGCGGGCGTCCGATCGCCGAGCGCGTGGGCCATTCATACATCAAGCAGACCATGAGAGCCGAGAACGCCGTCTTCGGAGGTGAGGTTTCCGGTCATTACTATTTCCGAGACCACTACTATGCCGATAACGGCTACATTCCGTTTCTCGCGATATTGACGATGCTCTCCGTCCAGAACGTTAGAATGAGCGAGTTGGTCGCAAGCCTGGGAGACTACTACATCTCCGGTGAAATCAATTCAACGGTGCCGGATACGAAGTCGGTTATCGAACGCATTACGGCACAATACTCGGGTGCGGAAATCAGCTACCTCGACGGAATTACGGTTAACTACCCTGACTGGCACTTCAACGTCCGCCCCAGCGCCAACGATCCCGTAGTTCGGCTCAACCTGGAAGCCAAATCTCAGGCAGACATGGAGCGCAGGCGGGACGAAGTGTTGGCGCTCATTCGGCAGAACGCGTGATCTTAATTCAATGCTCACGGTTGCTGAAGCCCAACGCGCCATACTCGCTTCGATCGAGCCAAGGCCTGCAATGCGCCTGCCAATTCTTGAATCCCTGGGCCGCGCGCTTGCGGAAGACGTTATCGCCGACATCGACAACCCGCCGTTTAACAACTCCGCCGTCGACGGTTACGCCGTTCGATCGGAAGACGTTCGGGGCGCTTCTGCTGACTCACCCGTCCATCTCCGATTGCTCGGTGAAGTTCCCGCGGGCGAAACACCAAATATATCCGTATTGCCCGGCGCCTGTCTGAAGGTATTTACCGGCGCGCCAATTCCGGACGGCGCCGATGCGATGGTGATGGTGGAAGACACTCGCGCTTCGGATCGGGGAATTGCGGTCTTGGCCGAAGCGCAGCCAGGAGATCACATTCGGAAGCAGGGCGGCGAC
>JBGPOG010000263.1:0-6498 GCA_041487935.1 Chthonomonadia bacterium
AGTAGTGTCCCAGCGGCTGGTCGCAAAGCTGTGCGAAAGTTGCGCCGAGCCACAGCGCCCGGACGGCGAGCTCCTGGCAGCGGCCGGAATTACCGAGCAGGAAGCTCGCGGGGCGGCATTCCTGCAATCGCGCGGGTGTAATTCGTGCAACTATCGAGGGGTATCGGGCAGGGTAGGGGTCTTTGAAGTGCTGCTCATCGACGACCAGTTGCGACGACTGATGAGCCGGGAGGCTCAGGATGGGGAGCTGCAAGAAGCCGCGGTACAAAACGGCATGCGTTCGATAAGATCCAGCGCCTGGAAACTGGCTTCGGAGGGAACGATCTCTCTCTCGGAGATGGTCCGTGTGGTGCGGACGGCGGCTTCAACGTCGCAACCTCCTCCAGAGCATATGTATCTAACTGCCGCGTAGTAGTCGAACGCTCCTTCCAACGTTAGCGCGAGGGTTGGAACGTTTGTTGAGCAGTCGGGACTTCGGATTTGGCCTTCAACTGAGAATACTACGTGCGTGATCAAACGTGTTGGTGAAGACACCACTAAAAGGCAGTAGATCCTCTGCAATCGGTTTGTGCGGGCTGGAGATCGTGCCGAAGTCCGTCGTATTTGAACTTACGAACACGAATTTACCTGAAAAGCCCTCTTTACTTAGGCTCGTTCCGAGCGCAATTGCCTCTTCGAACACGACACAGTCCTTCGGTTCAGCTTTGCCTTTACTAGCAGGCGCTCTAGCCGCTAGAACACGTTTCATCGCGTTCGCGTGGTGTTCATCTGTTGAATCGACGATATGGGCGTGTTGGATAAGTGACTGGCAAATGTCAGCCAACTTCGTCGCGTATCCGTATCTTCGAACGTCATGCACTCTGGGGCTTACTCCGAACAAGAGTCGATGATACTTTGCAAGTTGCCTCGCAAATAAGTAGTGATTCTCCACTTTACGATCAACTTCTGCCTGAACGATTGCGAGGTGTTCATGCCACTCGGTCATAAACACCGACGAAAATACTAATTCCACCGTGCTTGCCCCTGCAAGCAATCGCGTATTCTCGTCCACAACCTCCCGGCATATTGGAAATGTTTCCCGAATTGGTGATCGGACAATATCGAGCATGGCGCACGTGTCAATGAAGAGAACGTCTTTCGCAACCTGCGCCAACTGCTTTGCCAACAATTCAAGCTGCACCGACGCTTTCCTTTTCCGCGCGAATTGTTCCGATTAACTCATCAGCGAACTCATATTCGTGGCCCAGCTCCCGCGCAATCTCATCAGGCCAGCCATCCTCGATGAGCCAATCTTCAAGTAACTCTCGGTCTGCGCGCTCGCCTTCTACTAAACTTACTGCAAGATACTTCAACCACCTTTCGCGATCGTTTGGGTGGCTCGCAGCATTGGACTTGTTGGCCAATCTGGAAAAGCTGCGCAAGAGGGCCATAGTCGGCTCCGTGAGCGAATCCTCAAGGTGTATCTCGCTCGCCGACAGGTCAACATCCACACCGAACTGCTTCGCTCGCTCGCTAACACATTCCTCGTAAAACACTCGAACAATCTTGTTATACTCTTCAGGGCTAAGATCGTTCCCTTTCGGAATGATATTCGTTAGCGAACAGGCCGCGTTATCCTGTGAAATGTGAAGGTAGACCGTCGCGTCGCAAAGTTCAGGTCGCTTCGGGACGTCAATTGCGACGTAGTCAGGCAAGCGACCGCCCTTTTCCTCGTTACGTATCCAACCTGTGGAAGCGTCGGGGAATCCGTCTAAGAATTTTGAAACGTTCGCAGTCCACCCATCGATTGTTAAGTTCTGGAAGACTTTCATCCTAATACTCCTTGCCGCAACGATCCACGAGCGGAATTCAGCACATTCGGTTAAGGATGGGTCGGTGCAGTCCCCTCGGTTACCATTTTACCACTTCTCACGATTCCCCAATCTTCAGCACGCTCAAGAACGCCTCCTGCGGAATCTCCACGTTCCCTACCTGCTTCATCCGCTTCTTGCCCTCTTTTTGTTTTTCGAGAAGTTTTCGCTTGCGGGTAATGTCGCCGCCGTAGCATTTGGCGGTGACATTCTTGCGGAAAGGAGACACCCGATCGGCAGCAATGATCTTGCCGCCGATAGCTGCCTGAATTCGGACCTCGAACTGCTGGCGGGGAACGACCTCTTTGAGCTTCTCGGTCATGGCGCGCGCCCTCGAATAGGCCTTGTCGCGGTGGGTGATGAAGGAGAGGGCGTCTACCGGTTCGCCGTTGATCAGGATATCAAGCTTGATGAGCTTCGATTCCTTGTAGCCGGCCGGCTCGTAATCGAATGACGCGTAGCCGCGGGTGCGGCTCTTGAGCTGATCGAAGAAATCCATCAGGATCTCGGAGAGAGGCAGCTTGTAGTGGAGCACTACCCGGTCGGGCGCCGGATGATCCATCCGGACGAACTCGCCGCGCCGGTCGCGCGACAGATCCATCACGGTCCCGACATACGTGGACGGGATAAAAACGGTCGCGTCGACGTACGGCTCCTCGATGCTTAAAATGTAGGTCGGGTTCGGAAGATGCGCCGGGTTGTCTATTTCCTCGGTCTTACCGTCTGTCTTGTTGACGCGGAAGACGACGGACGGCGATGTCGCGATCAGCGAGAGATCGAACTCGCGCTCCAGCCGCTCCTGGATGATCTCCATGTGGAGCAGCCCCAAGAACCCGCAGCGGTAACCAAATCCCAACGCTGCGGAGGTTTCCGGCTCAAAGGAGAGGGCGGCGTCGTTAAGCTGAAGTCTTTCGAGAGCCTCGCGCAGATCCGGAAAGTCTTTGCCGTCCAGCGGATAAAGGCCGCAGAAAACCATGGGCTTGGCCTTGCGGTAACCTGGTAGGGGCGCTGCTTGCCGCGCCCTTGGGTCGCTCGCGTCTGTAATGGTGTCGCCCACGGTCGCTTCGCCAATGGTCTTGATGCCGGCTGTGATAAAGCCGACTTCGCCAGTCTTAAGCTCGTTAGTTACCTCCATTCGGGGACGAAAAATACCGACGGTCTGTATTTCGAATTCGCTGCCGGTCGCTATAAACCGGACCCGCTGTCCTGGACGCAGCGCCCCGTCGACAATCCGCACGTAACAGATGATCCCCTGGTACATGTCGAAGTGGCTGTCAAACACCAATGCCCGCAATGGCGCCTTCGGGTCGCCCTTTGGAGACGGTATCCGGTGCACCACGTGCTCTAGAATTTCCCTAATTCCTATCCCTTGTTTTGCGCTGGCAAGCACGGCGTCGTGAGCTTCGAGGACGAGAACCGTCTCGATTTCCTCGCGCACCCGTTCCGGATCGGCCGCCGGCAGGTCAATTTTGTTGATGACCGGCACGATCTCCAGGCCGTTATTCATCGCGAGGTTGACGTTTGCGAGCGTCTGCGCCTCGACACCCTGGGCCGCATCGACCACCAGGATTGCGCCTTCGCAAGCAGCCAGCGAGCGCGAGACCTCGTAGGTAAAGTCCACGTGGCCCGGAGTGTCGATCAGGTTCAACTCATAGATATCCCCGTCGTCGGACTTGTAGTTGAGGCGAACGGCGGTCATCTTGATGGTGATGCCACGCTCGCGCTCGATGTCCATGGTATCGAGCGCCTGGTCCTGCATGTCCCGGTCGGAGATGGCGCCGGTGATCTCCAGAATGCGGTCCGCAAGCGTGGATTTGCCGTGGTCGACGTGAGCGATGATGCAGAAGTTCCGGATGTGGTCCTGGGTGTAGTCGTCCATGAATTCCTTGGATACAAACAGACGGGCGCCCGACTGGACGCCCTCGGAAGCGATCGAATCCTCGGTTGAATCCTTGTTGACTATTATAGCAGAAGTGGACGGCTGCGGTTGGCCCGATCCATTTAGGGCACTGTCGAGTAATCCGCAAAGTCTGCTTCACATGCTCGCTGTGTTATACTTGAGATCGGTATTGAGGGAATGTTCCGCGGCATACGTACAAGTCAGGACTTGCGCAGTAAATGGGGATTTGGAAGCGCCGGACAGGATCGTCAAGGACTGCGAGATCGGTAGATCGCGCGAATCGCCGCGCTCGGCAATTTACCGTCGGGCTTGGAATGCTTATCTTGATTCCATGCCTGTTCTTCAGTTGGTCTGCCATCGAGACAACCCGCGGGATACGTGTTCGAAATGCCCTAGAGCGAAATGAAACAACGGCTGCGCTGACTGCGCGACTGCTGGACGTTCAATCCGATGCGGCTCTTTCGGTACGACTGAGTCGGACCGAGCAGTGGCTCAACGGGATCGCCGGGGAAGAGGCGGTATCGATCTACATTGTCAACCGCAGCGGCGGTATCCTCGCACATTCTGCGCAGGCTTCGGCGAGACCTGAAGGTTTCAGTCAAAGTCAAATCCTCAAGGAAGTAGCTGTGCGCAAAACCGGCAACGTGTCCGAAGACTCGTCTAAAACCGGAGATCCGATCCTCGCAGGTTATGCTTTGGCAGAAGTTCCAAAGTGGGTCGTGGTCGTCACTCAGCCGCGGAGCGCCGCATTGTCTTCCACTAATTTCCTTGCAGCGCGGCTTTCTCTTACATCCGTTCCGGCGCTAATCTTTATGCTGCTGGCTGCAAAAGTGGTTGCAAACCTCTATCGGCGGCAGGAGGCTGCGGCCCGGCAATTGGAGGCGCAGAACCTCAAGCTGCGCAAAGCCGACGAAGCAAAATCAGACTTCCTGGCAAACGTTTCTCACGACCTCTGGACTCCGCTCGCGGGCATTCAGCTTTCCATCTCCTCACTGCTCGATTCGAACATCGATTGGTCGCTCAAACAAGCGCGCGACCATCTCCAATTGGCCAGCGTGGGGTTGAGCCAGATTTCGAACCGCGTGCGAAACTTGCTGGAAATGGCGCGTTTGGAGACCAGCTCCGACCAGGCGTCGAAGGAGCCTTGCGATCTATGGGACCTGTTAAGCTCGGCGATCGAGCGGATGGAGCCGCTGCTGCGCGGGCGAAAGATCTGCGCCGATTTCCCGGACTATCCCTTAATGTTCCATGGCCGTTACTCCCAGATGGAGATGGTGCTGATGAACATTCTGGAGAACGCCGTCAAGTATTCCCCGCCCGGCGCGCCGATCATTATGACGGGGAGCATGAAGGGCGATTACGTCTATTTCTCGCTCCGCGACCACGGTCCCGGCGTGGAAATGCAGGATGCGGCGCATATCTTCGAGAAGTTCTATCGCGCGCAGCCTCTGCACCACATGGGGGGAACCGGCCTGGGCCTGGCGATTTGCAAGAGTATCGTCGAGGGCCACGGCGGGTTGATCGGCGTAATGAATGCGCCGGAGGGCGGGGCGATATTCTGGTTTACGATACCTGAGCTGGGGGCGGGAGAGGAGCCGAGACTTTGAGTGTAGATCAGATATTGATTGTTGAAGACGATGCGAGCATGGCGCAGTTGCTGGTAACGCATCTGACGGCGCTGGGCTTTGAAACGGTGGTCGCGGGAGACGGCCTCGAAGCGCTGGAAATCGCTTCACAGCGAGCGTTCAATCTCGTGCTTCTCGATGTTACTCTGCCCGGCCTCGATGGAATGGAGGTCTGCCGCCGCCTGCGCACCGGCTCCGCCGTGCCGATTATCCTGGTCACGGCCGCGGACCGTCCGGAGAGCAAAGTCCTTGCACTCGAAATCGGCGGAGACGACTACCTTACGAAGCCGTTCCACAGCGGCGAGCTGGTAGCGCGAATTCGCGCCGTTTTGCGCCGCTCGAAACCAGGCGCGGTTACCACGACGGTAATTCAGGCTGACGACATCAAGATAGATCTGGCAAAGCGCCTGGTATGGCGGGGAAGCGAGGAGCTGAGGCTCACTAAAATCGAGTTCGACCTGCTTACCGAGCTGGCTCGCAACTTAGGTTCCGTGCTGTCCTACGAGCATCTCCTGGGCAACGTGTGGGGTAAGGGATACGAAGACGTTCGGCTTGTCCACGTTCACATCAGCAACCTTCGGCACAAGCTGGAACGCAGTCCGACCGACCAGCGCCACATCATCGCCGTACCGGGAATCGGTTACCGATTCCGCCTCAACCAGTGACCTCAAATGCCAGTCTATTAGCATTCGAAGCACTCCGCCAGTGAAAGTAATATTCCAGGTATTTTTGGCAGCTTAAGCAAAGCTTTAGTAACTCTTAAGCAGCCCTTGATTGCTTATGCAAACAATACATGATACGATACTTCCGTGTTCGCTACACGCTGTTCGTGGCCGGGTGTCCCGACGCACTCGGCCCGACTTTTCCGCATGTAACGGCGAAGTTCGCCAAAACTTACCTCGACCCCTAATCTAAGCCAGCCGGGCTCCTCGGGCAGCCTCTATCTGGCAACAAAAGCAAGATTCGTTTCCATGGAGTAACAATTGAATGTAAAGAACAGCGTTATACTCGTTGGCAGTCGAGTTTGACGGTGCGTCATGAATTGACCTCTTGACGCCTTTGCGCAACTATGCACTGCATAGATGGCCCGTCGAAACGCCTCCGACAGGGCTATACAAAAGCC
>JBGPOG010000264.1:0-6467 GCA_041487935.1 Chthonomonadia bacterium
AGCTTGTCGGATTTCTGTTCAACCGCAAGCTCCGTACCGAGAAACGGCTTCTTGATGAGCCTATTCGTTCCAGAAGACCGGACGAGCCGATCACGAATCCGGATTACCATCCCGAATTCTTTATGGAGAAGGGATTTTATCCGCTGGAACTTCAGGGGAACGATCCGATCTTCGAAGGATGCTCCCTGCCCCCAATCGTGTTGGAATCCCATTATTGCGAAATCAAGACGCTGCCGCCGGACTTCAAGCTGCTCGCGTCAACAAAGGACGTGCGAATTCAAGCGATGCGACACGCAAGCCGTCCGTTGATTGGACTGGAGTTTCATCCGGAAGACTATACGGATCGGTATCCGGATGGGCGGATCATCCTTGAGAACTTCTTCAAGGAAGCCCGTCGCAGGTAGATGGTTAATTAGACATTGAAAGAGGCATCATGAGCCATCCCTGGAAAGGCGTCTTCCCTGCCGTTACGACTCAGTTTCACCGCGACCAGTCACTCGATATCGAGGGCACGGCACGGCATCTTGAGGTCTTGATCGAATCCGGCGTTCAAGGATTGATCGTGCTGGGCTCGCTGGGAGAAAATACCGCTCTAGAACCGGACGAGAAGCTCAAGGTTGTCGAGATCGCGGTCAAGACGAGCGGCGGCCGGGCGCCGGTATTGAGCGGCGTTGCCGAGTGCAGCACGGCAATGGCTTGCCGATACGTCCGCGATCTGGAGCGGCTCGGCGCAGACGGCGCGATGGTGCTGCCGGCGATGGTCTACAAATCCGATCCGCGCGAAACGCTCAGTCACTTTGGCACGGTAGCCCGGTCGACCGGCCTTCCGATCATCGTTTACAACAACCCGATCGCCTACGGTGTAGACATCACGCCCGAAATGTTCGTCGAGTTGGCTGGCGTCCCGAATTTGGTGGCGATTAAAGAGTCGTCGGCAGATACCCGGAGAATCACCGACATCGCCAACCTCCTGGGGGATCGATTCACACTGTTTACCGGCGTTGACGATCTTGCGCTCGAGAGCGTCATGCTCGGCGCCCAGGGATGGATCGCGGGCGTTGGCCTGGCGTTTCCGCGGGAAAACCAGTACCTCTGGCAGTTGGCCGTTGCAGGGGACTGGGAGGAGGCCAAAGCGATCTATCGGTGGTATATGCCTCTGCTGCACCTGGACACGCACGTCAAGTTCGTGCAGTATATCAAACTCCTGATCCAGGAATGCGGCCTGGGCGCCGAATGGGTTCGCGCTCCGAGACTCACGTTGGACGGTGAGGAGCGTGAGGCTGTGCTTAAGATCATACGCAAGGGCATTGAGTCGAGACCGGCCGTTCCCAGCTAAAATTGAAAGTGTATAACCCGGCGGCAGGTGTTCCGATTGAACCAGATCAAGATAATTGATTCCCACACCGGCGGTGAGCCAACCCGAGTTGTGATCGAGGGCGGTCCGGATCTGGGACTCGGCCCGCTTTCGACGAAAGTCGAAGTTTTCCGAGAAAACTTTGACCGCTACCGTTCCGCCATCGTCAACGAGCCGCGCGGATCGGACGTGCTTGTGGGCGCCTTGCTGTTGCCTCCGAACGATCCGTCGCGCGCGGCAGCCGTGATTTTCTTCAATAACGTCGGTTATCTTGGGATGTGCGGCCATGGCACGATCGGCCTGGTAGCCACTCTCGCACATTTGGCCAGAATCAAGCCGGGTATTCACCGGATCGAGACTCCGGTCGGCGTGGTGGAGGCGCAACTCGAAGTTGACGGCAGAATTGCCGTTAAGAATGTGCCGAGCTATCGGCTTGAGAAAAATGTCGCACTCGACGTTCCCGGAGTTGGAAGTGTGACCGGCGACGTCGCCTGGGGCGGGAACTGGTTCTTCCTAATCGAGGATCATGGCCAGACATTGGAGCCTTCGAATATCTTTGCCCTGACAGAGTACGCTTGGCAGGTTAGGAAAGCGCTTTGGAACAGTGGCGTCGTGGGACGGTTTGGGCAAGAGATCGACCACATCGAGTTGTTTGCGCCGTCGTCAACACCGGGCATCGACAGCCGGAATTTCGTTCTATGCCCCGGCAAGGCTTATGACCGTTCCCCTTGTGGCACCGGCACGAGCGCGAAGTTGGCTTGCCTCTTCGAAGACGGCAAGCTCAAAGAAGGCGAAGTCTGGCGCCAAGAGAGTATCATCGGCAGCGTCTTCGAGAGTTGGGTAGAGGTCGTCAATGGCGTGGTGATTCCGACGGTCTGCGGAAGAGCGCATATCCAATCGGAAGCGACGTTGCTCCTCGATCCGAATGATCCGTTTTGTTGGGGGGTTCGCTGACCATGGCGTCTGCAAAGCGTGTCGTGATCGTGGGCGCTGGCGTCGTCGGACTTTCGACCGCCTACTATGCGCTTCAGCGCGGCCATCAAGTGACGGTACTCGAACGTGGCGGACCGGATCATGATTGCTGCTCGCTCGGCAACGCCGGGATGATCGTCCCCAGCCATTTCGTTCCACTTGCGGCGCCGGGAATGGTTGGTTACGGTTTGCGGATGATGTTGAATCCGGGGGGGCCGTTTTATATCCGTCCAAGGTTGAATCGGGAGTTGATCGGTTGGTCGCTCGACTTTTGCCGGTCGGCAAACAAGGGCCACGTCGAACGCGCGGCGCCGCTGCTGAGGGACCTTCACCTCGCCAGTCGGGCCTGTTACGAGGAATTTGCAAGGAGGTTTGGAGATTTCGGTCTTACTCAAAATGGGCTGTTGATGATCTGCAATACCCTGGCCGCTCTCCACGAGGAAGCCGAATTGGCGAAGATGGCCTGCCGCCTGGGACTGGACGGACAGTTGCTCACGGCGGAGGAAACCGCAAAGGTCGATCCAGGCATTCGCATGGAAGTCGCGGGAGCGGTCTATTATCCGCAAGACAGTCGCCTTATTCCACAGAAATTCATGTCGGAGCTGACCACAGCAACGCAAGCAGCCGGCGCGGATATCCATTGGTCCACAGAGGTCACGAGCTGGAGATGGAAGGAAGGAAAAGTCGAAGCAGCAAAGACCAGTGGGAGTGAATTCCACGCGGATGAATTCATAATTGCATGCGGCTCGTGGTCGTCTGAGATCGTACGGCATCTCGGCGTGAAATTACCGATGCAACCCGGAAAGGGCTATAGCCTGACGATATCGAAGCCGAGACAAACGCCCAAACTGGGTTCGATCCTGATGGAAGCCCGGGTGGCGGTTACGCCAATGGGCGAGGATTTGCGATTTGCGGGAACGATGGAGATCGCCGGCATGGATCACTCGGTCAACTCCCGGCGCGTAGATGGGATTATCAAATCAGTTTGCCGCTATTTTCCGGACTTCCATCCTGACGATTTCATCGACGCGCCGGTCTGGGCCGGCCTGCGGCCGTGTTCGCCGGACGGACTGCCGTACATTGGACGTTTTACGCGGTATCCTAATCTCATAGCAGCTTCCGGACATGCGATGATGGGTTTGAGCCTGGGACCGATTACCGGAAAGCTCGTGTCAGAGATGTTGTGTGGAGAACCGGCCTCCATCCCGCTCGAATACCTGAGCCCAGACCGGTTTAGCCGATCGAGAGCGGCCTACAGTTTTTGGCCAATCTGAGGCCGCCTACTTTGACATCGACGAAGGCCTGAGGGTGTCCGTCGCGAATACGCAATCGCCAATCGCTGCATCGTTACATAGTTAAGGAGCCAGACTTGCCGAAAAGCATCTCCATTCGTCCCGACGAAGTCCGCCAGCACGGACAGATCGAATTCCAGCCGATCCCCATTAATCTATACCGCCGCACCTTGCAGGAAGAGCTGGACCGGTTTGCGCGTGAAGACCTTGTACGCGTTCACCGCGATATGGCGATCATCCGCGCATTCGAATCGATGCTGCAGGAAGTAAAGACCAAGACCGCATTCCAGGGTATCGAATACAACCATCGCGGCCCAGCGCACCTGAGCATCGGCCAGGAAGCGTCTGCCGTCGGCCAGGCGTTTCTCCTCGGGGTGGACGACCACATCTTCGGCAGCCATCGAAGCCACGGGGAAATCCTTGCCAAAGGACTTTCTGCAATCGAAAAGCTGGATGACGATTCGCTGATGCAGATCATGAAGTCGTATAACGCAGGCCGAACGCTCAAAGTTGTTGAGACGATGGACGATGGACGATCGACGATGGGGGCGGACGGGCAATCGCCCATGGTCCATCGTCCATCGTCCGTGAAGTCCCTCGCAATCGATTTCCTCCTCTACGGCGCCCTTGCGGAAATCTTCGGACGGGATGCGGGTTTCAATCGAGGAATGGGCGGCTCGATGCACGCGTTCTTCACGCCATTTGGAATCTTTCCGAACAATGCGATCGTTGGCGGCTCGGCGGATATTTCGGTTGGGGCGGCGTTATTCAAGCGCGTCAATCGGCGGCCTGGGATCGTGGTGTGCAATATTGGAGACGCCTCCGCAAGCTGCGGGCCGACATGGGAGGCGCTCTGCTTCGCGACGATGGACCAGTTCAAAAACCTGTGGGATGAAGCGCACCGAGGCGGCCTGCCGCTCATTATGAATTTCGTCAACAATTTTTACGGCATGGGCGGCCAGCCGGTCGGCGAGACCGGCGGATTCGGCGTGCTGGCCCGGATGGGCGCCGGACTTACGCCGGATCAGATGCACGCCGAGCGCATCGACGGCTACAATCCCCTCGCCGTTATCGACGCCTATGCCCGCAAAAAGGAGATCATCGAGCGCGGAGACGGACCCGTGCTTCTGGACACGGTCACTTATCGCTACAGCGGACACAGTCCGTCCGATGCATCTTCTTACCGCGAGAAGCACGAGATTGAGGACTGGCAACGCGTCGACTCGATCTCCACCTATCGGGCGGACCTTACGACTGCGGGAGTACTCACCTCTACTGATGTCGAACAGACGGTCGCAGAAATTGACGAGCGTATCCTTTGCGCCTTCAAGAAAGCGATCGATCTGGATCGTTCCCCCCGCGCAGACCTGTATTCGGTTGGGAGCTTGCTCGAGAAGACGATGTTTTCCAATGGGACGATGGGCGATGGACGATTGACCATTGACACGTCTTCATCGTCTATCGTCCATCGTCCATCGTCAACGCCTCCCGACACCTTGATTTCCAAAGAGGATAACCCCCGGGTCAAACAGCTCGCCCAGCGAAGCCGATCCGGCATCGGCGAAAATGGCGAATTGTTGCCGAAGAGCAAGTGCACTGTCATCCGCGACGCTCTATTTGAAGCCATTTTGGATCGGTTTTACGAGGACCCCACCCTCGTGGCTTATGGCGAAGAGAATCGAGACTGGGGCGGGGCGTTCGCCGTGTATCGGGGACTTACAGAAGCCTTGCCGTACCACCGATTGTTCAACAGCCCGATCTCCGAGGGCGCAATCGCTGGAACAGCCGTGGGTTATGCCCTGGAGGGCGGCCGGGCGCTGGTGGAGCTGATGTACTGCGACTTTCTGGGCCGCGCGGGAGATGAGGTCTTCAACCAGCTATCCAAGTGGCAAGCGATGTCCGGAGGGATGCTGACGATGCCGGTGGTCATGCGCGTGTCCGTCGGCAGCAAGTACGGCGCCCAGCACAGCCAGGATTGGACGGCATTGTGCGCGCATATCCCTGGCTTGAAGGTCGTTTTCCCGGCAACGCCTTACGACGCCAAGGGGCTGATGTACTCGGCTCTGCTCGGCACGGATCCAGTCATCTTCTTCGAATCACAGCGCATCTACGATCAACCGGAGCTATTCCGAGGAACGGAGGGCGTGCCGGCCGGATTCTATACGATCCCTATCGGCGAACCGGAGGTCAAGAAATCAGGCAGTGACTTAACGATTCTTACGATCGGCGCTACTCTCTACCGAGCGCTCGAGGCAGCCATGATACTTGAATCCCAATATGGCATCTCGTGCGAGGTCATCGATGCCAGGTCAATCGTCCCTTTCAACTATCAGCCCGTCCTAGAATCGGTCAAAAAGACGGGCCGCATCCTGCTGGCTTCCGACGCTTGCGAGCGCGGCTCGATGCTCCAGACCATGGCCGCCAAGATTACCCAGTTCGCCTTCGACGAGCTGGACGCGCCTCCGGTTGTCCTTGGCGCTCGCAACTGGATTACTCCGGCAGACGAAGTGGAAGACGCATTCTTCCCATTCCCGAGCGATTTCCTGGATGCGGTCCATACGCACATCGAGTCGCTTTCGGGTTACACCGTTAAGCGGGTGTGTGATTCGGGTGACTTGCTGCGGCGAAGTCGTGAGGGCGTGTAACGGACGCCGTGTCCTCTCCATTCGGGCGATCGAACGAGAGAAGAATAACGCTATTCAATCTTTCGAGGTAATTGCAAAACTCGACAAAGCGTACGTATCCCGTCATCCTGAACGGAGTGAAGTCCATACGGACCCGTACCGGGGGATCTGTTTTTGATCTCACAGATCTTTCGGTGCCGGGCTAAAAGCGGATGCTTCACTCCG
>JBGPOG010000265.1:0-6449 GCA_041487935.1 Chthonomonadia bacterium
CCAGGGCGAACAGACCGGGAATATGCATGCCCGACTGGAAGGGTTGATGCTCGATATCCGTCCGGACTGGGCGGTCGTTATGGGCGATACCAACTCCACCCTTGCCGGCGCGCTCGCGGCAAGCAAGCTGAAGCAGCCTTTGGCTCACGTAGAGGCAGGCGCACGCAGTTTCAACCGCTGGAATATGCCGGAAGAGGTGAACCGCGTCTTTACCGACCATGTGAGCGACCTCCTATTGGCGCCTTCGAGCGTCGCCGTCGATAATCTGCGCCGGGAAGGCATCACCCGAAACGTTGAAATCGTGGGCGATGTCATGGTCGACGTCTTCCACGACAACCTCGAAAAGATCCGGGACCGGGGCCCGATGCGTATTGTCGACGCTCTTGAACGGCACTTGAACGATGCGCGAAACTATTGAACCGCTACCCGAATGTAGCACGCCCAAGGCTCGGGATGGCGAAGTGCGATGTCTTTTTGGATGGCGCCGATATGGGCGCCACCCGAATCAACAGGAGGTCCGGCAACAAACGACCAGGCGAAAAGAAGGTCTAACATCACCGGCGAGCGAACCAAGCATGAATAGGCCGGCTACGTAAACCAATAAGGGAGCGAATCCATGTTACGAAATGCAGCATCCATCGCAATAGTCTTATTCGGCTTCATGGGCTCATTTGCCTTCGCCGACAACGCAAGTATCAAAAAGGATCTCGGCGCAGAATACGACAAGTTCGCTAAGAATTACCTGGCGAAAGACATCACCTCGATCGAGAAGCAAGTTACCGAGGACTTCAAGTGGAAGAGGCTGAACGGGCAGGTCCTCGGCAAGAAAGAGGCCATCGCCACGATGAAGCAGGAGATGGCGCAGGTTGGGAAGGATACCAAGATCACCCAAAAGCTGAATAAGGTGACCGCCAAAGGCGCGACCGTCGTGGTCGATGCGGTTGGTACGGTCACGATGAGCGCGCCGGGCCAGGACGGCAAGATTCACAAGATGGAAGCCGGCGGAGCGTCGATCGATACGTGGGTAAAGACGAATTCCGGCTGGAAGATGAAGGGGGTCGAAGAAAAGACGATGGAACTGAAGATAGACGGAAAAAAGATAAACCCCTCGCGACTAGGCCAATCTGCGGCCGGAAGGGTAGGAGCGCCGATAAAAAAGTGATCTTGTTCGTGGCGCCGTATTACGGGCCAGATCCGTTTCGAGCAGCTTACTAAGTTCTGCCAAATGACGAATGATCCGGCCACGGAATCTGGGCGGGAATAACGCCGCTCGTTCGGATCGTTCGCACCTGTAACTGGACACATTCCCGTCGATCCTTCAGAACTTCTCCTTTCTCCGGCATGTCCAAGCCTCTCGGGTATAATCCTTCCGGCTTCAATGACGAGGCCGGAGGAGATACCGGATGTTGCCCCCATTCAAGAACGAACCCTATGTCGACTTCACCCAGCCGGAGCCGCGATCCAAGATGCTGGCGGCGCTGCGGGAGGTCGAATCGCAGCTTGGCAAGTCCTACCCGCTCGTCATCGGCGGCCGGCGGATCGATACTCCTGAGGGCATTATCTCGGTCAATCCTGCCCGGCCCTCTCAGTTGATTGGTTCGGCGTCGCGCGCAACGCCGGAACACGCGGAGCTGGCGGTAAAGACCGCGTACGAGGCGTTTCCCGCCTGGAGCCGCGTACCGCCCGAGGTCCGCGCCAGATACCTGGTTAAGGTCGCCGCCATCCTCCGCCGCCGGATCTATGAATTCTCTGCATGGATGGTCTACGAGGTCAGCAAGAGCTGGCCGGAAGCCTATGCGGACACGGCGGAAGCCATCGATTTTCTGGAATTCTACGCTCGTGAGATGATCCGGCTGGGTGGTTCCCATCCGACAACGTTCTTTCCAGGGGAGGAGAACGAGGTTTTCTACATCCCGCTTGGGGTTGGCGCGGTCATCTCTCCCTGGAATTTCCCGCTCGCTATCTTCTGCGGCATGACAGCGTCTGCGATGGTATCCGGCAATACGGTCGTCGCCAAGCCCGCCGAACAGTCGCCGATTATCGCCGCAAAGCTCTTCGAGGCGCTGGAAGAGGCTTCGATTCCGCCAGGAGTGGTGAACTTCCTCCCGGGCTACGGCGAGGACGTCGGCGAATCGCTCACAGGCCATCCGTTGGTTCGCTTCGTGTCGTTCACAGGGTCGAAGGATGTCGGGCTTCACGTGTATCGGAGAATCGCGACACCCGTTCCCGGACAGAAATGGCTCAAACGCGCGATTCTTGAATTGGGAGGCAAGAACGCGATCATCGTGGACGCCTCCGCCGACCTCGATGCCGCCGCGGAGGGAGTTGTGGCCGCCGCATTCGGATTCCAGGGACAGAAGTGCAGCGCGTGCTCGCGCATGATTGCGCACAAGGACGTTTATACCGCAATTCTCAACCGGGTCGTGGAGCGCGCGAGCAAACTGACCGTTGGAGATCCTACCGATGGCGCTACCTTTATGGGAGCGGTAATCGACGCGGACGCACAGAATAAGATAGTAGGTTATTTTGAGATCGGATCGGAGGAAGGCAGGCTGGTTCTCGGCGGTAAGGTCATTCCCGGCGAAGGGTTTTTCATCCCTCCGACGGTCTTCGCCGACGTGGAACCTGGAGCACGGATCGCGCAGGAAGAGGTCTTCGGTCCCGTGCTCGCCGTCATTCGAGCGGAGAACTTCGATCGCGCCCTAGAGATTGCCAACGGAACCGATTACGGGTTGACCGGAGGGGTATTCTCGAACAACCGCGAGCATCTGGAACGGTCGCGCAGTGAATTTCACGTCGGGAATCTATACTTGAACAGGAAGAACACCGGCGCGCTGGTCGACGTTCAGCCCTTCGGCGGCTTCAACCTGAGCGGCACCGACAGCAAGGCCGGCGGGCGGGATTATTTGCAACTGTTCCTGCAGGGGAAGGCGGTTTCGGAAAGACAGTAAGCCGGCGATGGACGATGGACGATGAACAATGGCTCGGTCGCATTGGCGCAGAGTCGCGCGGTCGCAGTCCGTTGTCGATTTCTCATCGTCCATCGTCCATCGTCTATCGTCCATCGTCAGAGAAGAATGGGAGAATCCGAGTGAGCTGGAACGTATTGGTCACCGCAAGAGCATTCTGGGTCAGCGGCGCGGGGGCGAAGGCGGCGCTCGAGGCTGAGGGCTGCACCGTTACCCAGTCCCCAACGGCCGGCCCGCTGCCCGTCACTGAGCTTATCCCCTTGCTCCAGGATTGCGACGCGGTCATTGCTTCCAGCGACCCGTACACGACGGAGCTGTTCGCCGTATGTCCGCGTCTCAAGGTCGTCTCTCGCTGCGGAGTGGGATATGATTCAGTCGACGTCGCGGCAGCTACAGAGGCTGGAATCATCGTCACGATCACGCCCGGAGCCATGAACGAAGCGGTGGGCGATTACACCTGGGCGCTCCTTTTGGCGCTCGCGCGGCGGATCGCCGATGGCGACGCTCTAATGAAGAGCGGCGGCTGGGGCGAATATCCGGGCGTGCTGGTCTGTGGGAAAACACTTGGAATTATCGGACTGGGGGGCATAGGACGCGCGGTTGCCAGGCGCTCTTTTGGGTTCGATATGAGAATCCTTGCGTACGACCCTGTCTTGCAGGAGACTGGCGCCGCGCTCCCTGGCGGCCTTCCGCCCATTGAACTCACAACGCTCGAAAACCTTCTGCAGCAAAGCGATTTTGTCTCTCTTAATGCTCCAAACCTGCCGCAAACCCGGCGAATGATGAATGCCGAGAGGTTCGCGCTGATGAAGCCCACAGCCTATTTCATCAACACCGCCCGCGGCGCCTTAGTGGACGAAGAGGCATTAATCGGGGCCCTCGATAAGAAAACCATTGCAGGCGCTGCAATCGATGTCTATACGCAGGAACCGCTGCCGGCGGATCATCCCCTCCGCCGAGCCCCTCGCCTACTCCTGACGCCTCACAACGCGTTCAACGCGGTTGAATCGGCATCATTGATGAGCAAGCTCTCCGCGGAAAACGTGCTGGCCGCCATGCACGGCAAGCGCCCGGCAGGTATCTTGAACCCCGAAGTTCTCGAAAGCGCGAACCTAAGAGCTCAAACGTCGGAACTTGCTTAGGAGAGGCTCTATTCGGGAATCTCCAGGAGATCACGAACAAGGTCCTGACCGCGGAACGTTTAAGCCAGGCGCAGCTTGTGGAGGCGAGGACTAAAGCGGAAACGCAGCACATCGAAGCCCAGGCACGCGCGCGGAACCAGCGACTGGAAGCCGAAGCCACGGCGGAATCTCACCGAATCGCAACGCAGGCGCCGGCAGGAGCCCAACAGATCAAGACTGAAGCAGAGACGCGCGCGTTAAAGGAGCTGGAGCGCTCGGCAAAGGCCTATTCATCGCCTCCGGCCCTGCTTCGCCTACGAGAGCTGGAGACGCTCCGCGACCTTGCGCGGAATGCCAACGCAAGGATCTACATCGGGTTTGACAAACACGCGGATATCAAGGATCGAGGCGACGACTCTGGAGAAAGCTAGACTCAATCCAGCTTGCCGCCGCCGTCAGATCGTCGCAAATTTGATCAGGAGCAACGGGAAACCGGGCCAAATCAAATTTGGGACTCAATCCGCTTAACACGAGAATCGTCTGTAATCCCACGCTTGCTCCGCACTCGATGTCTGTCGGTTTGTCGCCCACTAGATAGCTCCGCCGCAGATCGATATCGTGCTCGCGAGCAGCCTCCAAAATCATGCCAGGCTTCGGCTTGCGGCAATCGCAGCCGTCCTCAGGGACGTGCGGACAATGGTAGATACCCGAAATCGATCCACCGCCGCCGGCAATCACGCCGCCGAGCTTCGCGTGGATTGCATCCAGGTCTTCGTGGGATAACAAACCTCGTGCGACTCCCGATTGGTTCGTAATGACGAATACCAGAAATCCCAGCCGATTGAGCTTCGCAACGGCCTCAGGAACCGCTGTGAGAATCTCGAGCTCTTCAGCAGTCTTGATGAAGTCCGGGCTGTCGCGATTGATCACGCCGTCGCGATCCAGGAACACGGCGCGGTGATTTCCGCTCATCCTTCACGGCCTCTCGCCGAATCGCTCTCGAGCAGATGGGTCGAGTTCGAACGCATACCCTTGAGCGAGAACTCTCTGAGCACCTCATCATACAGACTGGCCGTCTTCCCCGCCATCACCTCCGCTGTAAACTCTCTCGCCACGCGCTCGCGCGCGCCGTTACCCAGCCTTTCAGCCATCTCTCGATCCGATAGAACCTGAATCAGCCGCGCAGCCAATTGGCCGGCGTCTCCCCTCGGAACGAGAAATCCCTCGACGCCGTCGTCCACTGCCTCCGGAATTCCATCGACGGAATGCGCGACGACTGGCGTGCCGATCGCCATCGCTTCGAGAAGGGTGATCGGCAACCCCTCGAATTCACTCGGCATGGCGAGCGCGTCCAGCGCAGCGATGATTTGGTGTGAGTCCGTTCTGAAACCCAGCCAGATCATCCGCTCTCCAACGCCAAGCAGTTCGGCCTGCTGCTTAAGCGCCTCCAACAAAGGTCCCTCGCCCGCGAAGACAAAACGAACGTCTGGGAGCGCCTTCGAGATTGCCGGCGCTGCTTCAATCAGATACTTCAGACCTTTTTGCTCGACAAGCCGCCCGACACAGCCGATCAGTGGGGTCTCCGCACCCAATCCCAGCTCGTCGCGAAGAGCTTCGCGCGCGGCCGATCGGTCGACTTTCGGAGCCGTGATGCCGTTATGAATGCGAACCAGGCGATCCGGGGGCAATCCCATTCGTTCGATCTGGAGCTGCCGGTTGGCGTCCGATACGGCGATATACCGCCGAACACCGCGGATGAACGGATACCGGGCCGCCTTTTGGCGCAAGGAAATCGGAGCGGACGGCGCGATGTGGTGCGTGACCACTACAGGGATCCCGGCGCGAGCGGCGGCAGCGATGGGGATGCGGCCTCCGTCGTGCCAGACGAGCTGCACGTGGACGATATCCGCGCAAAGCTCAGCGAGCATCTGCTGCGTGCGGCGCACACATCCCAGGAACGCCTTCGCGCCGCCTCCGCCTTCTTCCGCCGCGATCCGTCTGACGCCAAGCCGTTCCAGCCGGTCGTAAAGCGGCTGCAGCCCTGCTATCTGGTTGCAGATAACCACGGGATCGTATCCGAACGACGGGAGACTGCCGCAAAGCGTCACAACGTGCTCTTCGACGCCGCCATAGCTATAGCTATTCAATGCGAAGACGACGCGCTTGCCAGAAGCTGTGCGGCCCGATCTGGTATTTGAGGTGGGCAAGAGGATTCCTAGAAGCGTGATGAAAAACACCGGGCCGATCTGCTGGCGGTTGAAACCGCGCCTTCCAAGTACACGAAGTGCCCCTCCGGGCACTGAGACGATAGTCGGCGGAGGCCGACTTTGTGCCTTTCAGAGCCGCGAATTCATTCGCC
>JBGPOG010000266.1:0-6447 GCA_041487935.1 Chthonomonadia bacterium
AGGATGCCGGCGAATCAATCCCAGATCAGTTCGAGGTGGCGCCAGTCCCACTTGCTCGTACGCTGCCGGGCAATTGTCGCGCCGGAGAATACTCATGAGCAGCGGCAGATTGCAAAACGCACGATGCTGGCCGAATGCCGCGTCATTCGAAAGCAGTTCCGCGAGGACCTCGCCCGGCGAAACGTAGCGCCGGCCTCGAAAAAACTGGCTCGGATCGCGCTTCTTTACGCGGCGTACTTACGTGCAGTCATAAAGGTAATCCCGGCCTAGCGACACTTTCGTCAGGCTAACCAAAGGAAAGCGCCCATTGGCTTAGCGCGCTCTCGGTGGAGCGCGTGCCCTTGAGTTCCGATACTTGTTTTGATTAGCCGCACACTTGAGGTAATTGCAAAATACCGCAAAACCGTCATGCTGCAATGTCCATACGGACCCGTACCGGGCATCTGCTCTTGGTCCTGCTCAGCACAACCTGTGAGATCAAAAACAGATCCTTTCAGGATGACGGGATGCGATGATTTCCCGCGTCTTGCAATTGCCTCACATTTATTCAGCGTTCCGGAAGCTCTATGATTTTTACAACCTGGCCGTTTGTGGTTTTTATGGCCGTCGTTTTTGTCTGCTATTGGTGGCTGGTCCCTGCAAAGGGCCGGCGTCCCTTCCTTCTCCTGGCTAGTCTCGCATACTTCACCTACAACTATCCGGCCCACACGCTTCTCCTCGGCGCGCTGACGGTTTCCATCTACACACTCGGCAATCTTATTTTTGCGTTCAAATCCAAGGAGCAGGCCGGGAACAGGGCAAGAACCGTTCTTATTTGCGGACTCGTCCTTGCCGCGGGCACGCTTGCGTTTTTCAAGTACAGCCGCATGATCGCCGGTGTAATCAACGGCGCCGGAAGCTATCTCGATTTCAGCCGGACCACGCTGTCTTACCCGCACTACATCGTGCCGCTCGGAATTTCGTTCTTCACCTTCGAGTTTATTCACTATTTGACGGATCTGTACCACGATAAGATAAAGCGGTGCTCGCTGCTCGACTTTTCTCTCTTTGCCTTCTTCTTTCCGAGCCTCGTCTCCGGCCCCATCAAGCGGTTCCAGATATTTCAGGAACAGTCGGAAGCGCTCGGAGGCTTTCAGCCGGTTTATCTGGCTGATGGACTGCGCCGAGTCACTTACGGCATCGCCAAGAAGGTTATCATTGCCGATTCTGCTGCCCTTCTGACGTTGGCCCTGGCTCATCCTACTCTGAACAGCCGGCCGATGCTCTGGCTGGCGATGTATGCCTATGCGGTAAAGATCTATTACGATTTCTCGGGATTTACCGATATTGCTATCGGCCTTGGCCAGATGTTCGGGTACCAACTTCCCGAGAATTTCAATAAGCCGTATCGGCGGCCCAACCTGTCGGCATTCTGGAACAATTGGCACATGTCGCTCTCGAGCTGGATTAGGGACTATCTCTTTATTCCGCTCGGCGGCAGCCGGGCCGGCAGCATGCGCACGATATTCAATCTGACCCTGGTGATGGCTATCTGCGGCCTGTGGCACGGGGCCAACTGGAACTTCGTCGCCTGGGGTCTCTGGCAGGGCGTAGGGCTTGCGCTGCTGCGCATCTACCGGCCGGTTGGAGAGAAGATTCCCGACACGCGCCCGGTCCGCTGGCTCAGCACTGCGATCACGTTCCAGTTCGTGTGCTTCGGCTGGGTGCTGTTCGCATCGCCAAATCTGCCGATGGCGATCGAGTCTTTAAGGAAGATGATTTAAGGACCCAACGCGAGGTTAAGGATACTTATATGCGAGACGGCTGGCTAAAGGACATGTTCATAGGATTCTTCTACGCGACGCTGATCCTGCTGTCGCTGCTCTTCTTCTCGGCTGGCGCAGCGCACTTCATCTACGTGGATTTCTAAACGAATTGGCTACCGAAATACCAGAGCGCGAAGAACTGGCAAGTGTGGTCGTGGCGGAGCAGACCGAAACGTCCCCGTCGCAGCCATGGTTCGTCACGCTCAGGCCCTGGCTGTTTTGCCTGATGTTTCTCGTCTTCGTCGAGATGGGCGTTCGCGTCTATTTCGATACGACCACGTGCCTCCATGACCAGCGGTTCGATAACTTTGCAAATCCGGCGGCGGAAGACGTCTGGGTCGATCAGATTGCGCGCGACAAAGCGTTCAAAATCGTCATGATCGGCGACTCGGTGGCCGTCGGCCCGAAGCTGCTGCGCCGGAATGAGACGATCGCACGGTACCTCGAGCTAAAGCTCCAACAGGAATTTGCCGGACGCGAAATCCACGTCTGGAATCTGAGTCTTCCCGGAGCGCGATCGACGGACCAGCTTTGCATCGTGTTGAAAGCACTGCCCGCAAAACCCGACCTTGTCATCGTATCGGGCAACTACATCACTTTTTCGCAGGACGTGAGCCAGCTTCCGCTTCTACATCCGTGGCTGGCTACGAACTTGAACGGGGCGCCGGAGAGCATTCGCCCGTACTTGCAGAAGCACAATTATAAGGAAACAGTCGATTCAGCGGTTACGAACGCCTTCGAGAAGTCGTTTCGGACTATCGGCATGAGGCAGGCGATCAACGCCCTGGTATTTGGAGAGCAGCCGAGGGTGCCGTTCGAAGACCCGAACCCGATATTGATGACGGCCGTCGAGACTGGAAAACGGATCGGAATCTTGCAACCACGGTCGTGGGTTGGACGAGCCCCGTTGGACAACTGGAGGGACAAACACGCGCTTCCGATCACGCAGAACAACTTCAATGGCCGATTCTATCCGCAAATTCTGGAAGCGCTGCGAAAATCGGGCGCGCCGGCCTTGACCTACCTCACCCCACAGAACCCCGAGCCTGTGGCCACATATATGCCGCACGAGACCTACCTGGCGAACCGAAAGGCAATCGCCGGCTTCTTCCATGACCCGCAAACGCCGTTTTACGACTTCAGCGACTCTGTACCGACAGATCTATTCATCGATAACGACCATATGCTCCCCAGCGGTAACGAGCGCCTTGCGGGGTTGATCGCCGAAAAGATGATCCCGATGATAAGGATGAAGCTGGACTCTAAAAATCGGCAAGCATCCTCACGGACTCCTCCACCGACTCGTTGAACGCGGCCAATGCGGTCTGTACCTGGGCCGCAGTAATCACCAGCGGCGGTTCGAACCGAATTACCTTGGGATTGTTCAGCGTATAGGCCGCGATGATACCCCGCCTGGCCAGTCCGTTGATGGTCAGCTCCGCGACGTCTTTCACCGCGAATTCCACCCCGATCATCAACCCCATGCCGCGGGCTTCGGCGATGTCGTCAGGAAAGCGCGCCTGGATCTCTTTCAGCCCGGACAAGAGTTGCTGGCCCCGGTCGCGCGATTTCTGGATTAAACCCTCCTCCTCGATGACCTGGAGGGCAGCGAGTCCGGCCGCGCAGGCCAGCGGATTGCCGCCAAAGGTGCTGGTGTGGATGAGCGGGTTTTCGCCGAACGCTTTCTGCCAGATATCCGGCGTCGACATGGTCGCGCCGATCGGCATCACACCGCCGCCAAGCGCTTTTGCAAGTGTCATGATGTCCGGCTTGACCCCCCAGTGATCGCTGCCGAACATCGCTCCGGTTCGGGCCAAACCCGTCTGCACTTCGTCCACGATAAGTAAAGCGCGCTTTTCGGTGCAAATCCGGCGGACAGCGGGCAGGTAATCGTCCGATGGGCACTGGATTCCACCTTCGCCCTGAACCGGCTCGACGATCACCGCCGCGGTATCCGAATCGATGGCCCGCTCAATCGCCGCCGCATCATTAAACGGAACGTGAACGAAGCCCGGAACGAGCGGATCGAAAGGCTTGCGGAAGACTTCGCGCCCCGTGGCGGAAAGCGATCCCATGCTCTTGCCGTGATAGCCTCCCACCGTGCAGACGAACCTCGTCTTGCCGGTCGCCACGCGCGCAATCTTCAATGCGGCTTCTACCGCCTCGGTCCCGCTATTGGAGAAGAAGCTGTATTTCAAATCGCCGGGTGCGATCTTTGCGAGGGCTTCCGCGAGGTCGGCGAGCGGCTCGTTGAAGAACGTCCGGCTGGACATCGGAATCCGGTCGAGCTGTTCGTGAACGGCCTTCACGACTTTCGGATGCCGGTGCCCGACTGTAAACACGCCATAGCTTCCGAGGCAGTCAAGGTACTCGGCGCCGGAAGCAGTGCGCAGAATGCAGCCTTCCGCAAACACTTCCACGTCGCCGAATCCGCCGAACTTCATCAAGCTAGTAAGACCGGGGCTGACGTACTCCTGGTACTTGCTTATGACGGACTCGATCCGCGCTTCGACCGACTGCTCGCTAGGCATCTCTAACCCCTTTCCTCAAACCGCCTCTACAACGCTAATCCACAATAATATACTCTACGAGGAGGCGAGGACGGGGTTTCCACATCCCACAGGCAGGTGTTAGCAAGCCTACTTCCACGTGTCCCGCACGATAGGCGCTCCCAGAGCCGATGCATCGTTCTCGATATCGACACGCGTCACCGCGCCATACCGGAATAATACTTGATGGTCTGGGCTCGCTCCGTGCAGATGCCATTTCGAATCAGGCGCTTGCTTGCCGGTTTCGAGATAACCGCCGAAGCTGGCCAGAAAAGCCTCGGCCTCTTCCATCGCGATCACCAGCTTCTCTCCTTCAAGATGGACTATGACTTTCATCGAATGACTCCTTGAGTTGGGAAAAATGGGAGATCCGGGACGACAATTTGCGTAGACATCCGCCGGAATTCAACGGATTCCGACGAACTAGACGCGCGGCGGCGCGCTGCAGTTCCCACGTAATTCCCGCAACACGAACTAATGCGGGAGGAAATCGGGATGCAGTCTCGAACTGTGGCCGTGACCGATTATCAAACCGAATTCTTAGTTTGGAGGCCGTGCAATCTCATATAAGGATCACAGTCGATACGGACCGGATTGGCGGGGATTCCAAAAGCCTGCCGGCATGAACGGCCGCAAACCGGAAGTACACGGCGCTTCAGCGCCAGCGGATATGATCCGCCAGGATTGCCACGCGCTGGACTCCCACGAAACCCTCAGAACGACCTGGGCCATCGAGCAGCTCATCCTGATCCAGTCGGTCCAGGGCCACGCTCACGAGGGCCATGCGCTCTTTCGCGGACGCCGATTTCCGAACACGACCATGGACGACATCGTGCGGGCGCTGCGGCTGGATCCGGAGACTATTCAAGAAGACCGACAGGGGCTTATTAACGCCATCAAAACATATGTCGAGAGGACGATTGCCGGGGATGCGCCCGGATCGTTCGTCGCCGATGGCGGGGCGCCCCTGCTCGGCATCTCAACCCTGCGTTACATCCAGGCGGATCCCAAAGACGTGCTGCGCGGTATGTATCTTGGCGGGCTGCGGGACGATTCGGATGTTCGCCTGGAGGTCGAGAAGGAGCGCGGCATCAAGATCGGCGGCGGGCGGGCTTATCTGGTGGATTTTGCTAAGATGCGTGACATGGGACTGGATGGCGACGATCTGGCCAAGGGCGATTGGGCGGACGACATCGGGAGGTTTGAAAAAGAGGGATTGATCGTAGGTATCGATCGAAGGGACGAGCCGGATATCTGTTATCAGTATATTCGCCATCGGCGCGGGCCCGGCGCCTCGGACGACACTGCAATCGTAGCAGCGGGACTGTTGTGGGGGCTGGGAGTGGCGGTCGGAGTGTTCTTCGCGGATGCGATCGATACGCTGGAGAAATACGTTCCCAGCTATTCGGACCAGGACGAGGAGATCGCACTTGGTATTGAAAGCAGCATGAAGGACATCAAGATGGGCAGAGACGAAGTAAAGACGCTAACGTTTGTGGCGGCTGTGCCGGAGGACCAACAGGACGACGTGCCGGACAGCTCGCTCCGACACCTCTTGGGCATCGACCGAAACGAGGATCTGTGCGCAATGGAGGCGCACTTTCTAACTGTACAGAACATCCCCACGCCAACTATCGGCATCAGCCACGACGAGATTCCGAGCCACAAGTTTTACGACTACGTCCGCGGCAGAGTCGCGGCGCTTTAGCCAGAAGGATTCTGTTGGCCATTACAGCACCGTAGGAGGAGTTGCAACTATGTTTGCTTACGACGCCCTTGGCAGACGAATCTCGAGAACTGCCGGCGGAACGACGACCCAATTCCTCTCGTCAGGAAGCCAAATCCGGCTGCTCAGCAGCATTTCCGATCCGCTCAGCTACACCTATCTGGTGCAGCCGCTCACGAACACCGTTTGGGTGGGGACTGTCTCCGAGCCGTCCAGCGCATACGCCGGAGGAACGTTCACCTGGACGATCTCGCCGGGCACGGACCTAAACGGCGCGTTCGCCGCCAGCAGCAACGCCGGCGACCGGTTCATCTACTCGATCGACGGTTACTTGCGAATCCTCGCTCTGGGCCACGGCCAGGGCTGG
>JBGPOG010000267.1:0-6421 GCA_041487935.1 Chthonomonadia bacterium
AATGGCTAAGGTAGGCGAGAAGCGCCGCGGTCCGCTGCGAATTCACTCGGACGGCGCGACCGTGAATTGTGAGGAGCCTGGGCTCGCCAAATAGCAGAACGTGGAGTAACGGCGTGCCTGGCTGATTCGGCGACGGCATTGGCAGTATTCAAGGAAGATTGCTAGGGCGAGACGCGACGGCAGCAACGTTGCATTGTAGCACGATTCCTGAGCAACGATGACGCACGATAGCCGGACGATTGCGAGTGGGATGAGTCCTTAGTTGCATTGTAATCATAAAAGCCGCTCGGTTATGAAGACCGAGCGGCCAAAATAGCCCTTTCCGGCGGGGAGCCGTCAACTGGGAAGGATCATCTCACATGCGTCATTAGACGTCAAGTGCCTATTCCCGCCGCTCGTTCGTGGTTACTACCACGGTCTTGCTTGGTCCGTCCCAGTATGCCGAGCCATTGACCGCCAACGCCAGAAACCTCATCGGCACATACAGGGTATTGTTCCGAAGCTCCGGCGCCGCGTCTAGCCGCTTGCGCTCACCGTTGATCACCACGATCCTGCTGTCTATGCCCATCCGCACCGAGCCGTTACGCACGCGGATCACCTTGTCCGAGGCATCATACTTATAATCGATCCCGGCTGCTCGGGCGACCGGATCCAACGGAACAAGAATTGATTCATTCCGGCGCAGTGGCCTGGCTGAGCCGAAGCGTACGTTCTTGTCGTTGAAGAGAACGCCGATCTCCTCACGATCTCCGTCCCGAACCTCGTCGCGGTCACGCCGGGCGGCGTCATTTCGGTGATAGTACTTGTCGTCTCCGCGGTCGCGCTCATCGATGTCATCCCGCTCGTTGCCGGAAGCACGGTAGGGCGGGCGGTTCGTGTTGAACGCAAACTGGCGCTCAAGCCGGATGCCAAACTCGGTTCCCTCTTTTATGTTCACGTCGCCCGGCTTTTTGTTGTTGCCGAATTCGTTGAACAGATAACCGGCGCCTGCGCCGAGCAGAGTGCTGATAATCGTATTCTGCTTTGTGACGGCCGCGATGAGCAGTCCGGCGCCCGCGCCGATGCCGACCCATTTAAGCCGATCCTTACCCTTATCCGCGGTTGCGACCAATCGGCCCGAATCGTTCCGCTTGACGCTTTTCGCGTCCATCGAGATCAGACTCGCGTCGAGTGTTTGGCCTCGCCCATTCGGGAAAACGAGCCGCCTGAAATCCATGTCGAGCACACCAGGCTTGCCGTTGGCTGCCGGGATGGCTTCTCGCACCACACCCTCAACCCGAGTGCCTTCCGGCAACCCGGCGTCGTCCCTGCCGGACTTGACCGTCGCGGTAAACCGGTCGCCGGCCTCGCTCGTCTTGCTGCTCAATGCCTTATCGAGCCTTACGGGCACAACCGTTCCACTCGGGAGCTCGACACGCCGGCCCTGTGCGCCGGCCGAGCTCGTCGCCGTGACAGCCAACCCCCAAAGAGCAACGCAGACGCGCGCTCGCCCTATTCGATCGATCTTTAACATCTTCGTTCCTCCTGTAGCCGGGTAACGACGCGTCGAGCGCATCGTGACGGCTCGTTTGTGAGACGTTTCCAAACAGTGAGCTGTTCCGCCGGTCCGAGGCGGCGGTCTCTATGTCTACTCATAGTCGGGCATGTGCCGGATATTTAATAGCCGATTCGCATTGATTTTACCTGGTAATTGTCGCAGGCGATCAAGCCATCAGCGACTGCAAAATCGTTCCATAGATCGCGCGCGCCAGATTACAGCAGGGCGAACAGGATTTCGTGTCGAACGAGACGTGGGGCAAATGGAAAGGAATGAATGGATGATCGAAAAGAGAACGCTTGGGCGAAATGGTCCTGAGATTACGACGATCGGTTTTGGCGCATGGGCGACGGGCGGGCCGTGGAAAGTTGGTTGGGGGCCCCAGGATGACAACGATTCGATCGCCGCCATCCGCCGCTCGGTGGAACTCGGCGTAAACTGGATCGATACGGCGTCGATCTACGGCCTGGGTCATTCGGAGGAGGTCGTTGGTCGAGCTCTGGAGGGTCTGGTGCGCGAAGAAGTGTTCGTCGCCACCAAGTGCGGCCGCATTCCCGACGAGACCGGCACTCCGCACAGCGATCTCCGCCCGGATTCGATCCGCCGCGAAATGGAAGCCAGCCTGCGCCGGCTGAAAACGGACTATGTGGATCTTTACCAATTCCACTGGCCGGATAACGAGACCGGCGCCCTGTTGGAAGATTCATGGTGCGTCATCGCCGAGTTCCAGCGTCAGGGCAAGACGAGGTTCATCGGAGTGAGCAACTTCGACGTGCCGCTCCTTGAGCGCATCGAACCGATCGCCCACGTCGATTCACTCCAGCCGCCGTACAGCCTGCTGCGTCGAGATGCGGAAAAGGAGACCCTCCCCTGGTGTCTCAGAAATGGGACGGGCGTTATCGTTTACAGCCCCATGCAGTCCGGCCTGCTTTCCGGGACGTTTGACAAATCCCGCATCGCCGCGGATGATTGGCGGCACCGCTCGCCGTACTTCCAGGAGCCAGATCTGGCGCGGAACCTGGCTTTTGTCGAGCGGCTGCGCCCAACCGCTGCGCGCAAAGGCAAGACCGTCGGCCAACTCGCGGTCGCCTGGACCCTGATGAACCCCGCCGTCACCAGCGCCATCGCCGGCGCCCGCAATCCGGCGCAAGTGGATCAGAATTCTGGAGCGATGGGTTGGAGGCTGAGCGAGGAGGAGATGGGGGAGATCGAGGCAGCACTGGCGCAGATAGAGAGAATAGGCGATGTTTAGATATGAATTTGTGTGCAACGGATGCATATCGATGACCCGCTGAAAGCTCGCTATTGCCGCCGGCCATCGACAACTCCAGACGAACGCGCCTACGGGGTTGCCGCTCCCACAACTTCGCGGCGCCCCGCCTTTTCAGAATGTCCGCAATCAGGATTGGTGCATTTGATCGTCCCGGTAGGGCGGCCCTTGAATGAGGCTTCACCGAGCGGCCAGCCGCATTCGGGGCAGGGGCGGTCGAGCGGGCGGCTCCAGGTTTTGAAGTCGCAGCCCGGCTCATTAGAGCACGTGTACACATTGCCGAAGCGCGTCGGCTTGGAAATGA
This sequence comes from Chthonomonadia bacterium, assembly GCA_041487935.1. GTDB lineage: Bacteria > Armatimonadota > Chthonomonadetes > Chthonomonadales > CAJBBX01 > JBGPOG01. Next base: position 3,112 of record JBGPOG010000267.1, read on the forward strand.
TATCTCCGCCGTCCTTGGGACATTGGATGCCGATCGGCTCGGCCTTGGGCCGCTCCGTTTCCGCGCCAGGGATCTTCACGATTGTTTTGCATTTCGGGTAGGCGGAGCAACCGAGAAACTTGCCCATCCGGCCCATCCGCTCGATCAGCGGCTTGCCGCACTTCGGGCATGGCTGGTCGGAAACGACCGGTTGTGATTGCTCCTCCGCGGGAACCGGATTTCCTGACGCATCGATATTCACAATTGTTTTACACTTCGGGTAGCCCGAACAACCAAGGAACGGCCCGCGCTTACTCTGGCGCAGGATCATCGGCTTACCGCAATTGGGGCAGGCGTGCCCGGTATCCGGCGGCTGCTCTTTCTCGACCGGATTGCCGTTTTCATCTACATTGAGAACCGTCTTGCACTTCGGGTAGCCGGAGCAGCCTAGAAACGGTCCGCGTTCGCTCTGGCGCAGCATCATCGGTTTGCCGCACGTGGGACATATGTGCTCGGTTTCGATCGCCTGGGGCTTCACGCGTTCCATCGTTTCGTGCGCCACGGCGATGCTCTTATCGAACGGACCGTAGAATTCACGCAGGAGTTTTACACGGTCTCCATCGCCCTCCTCGATCTTGTCGAGGCGCGTCTCCATGTCCGCCGTGAAACCTACGTCCATGATGTCGGGGAAGTGCTTCACCAGGAGATCGTTCACGGTAAAGCCGAGGTCCGTCGGCTTGAACCGCTTCTCCTCCAGCACCACGTATCCGCGATCCTGGATGGTGGAGATAATGGAGGAATAGGTGCTCGGACGCCCGATACCCGTCTCGACGAAAGCCTTCACGAGTGTCGCTTCATTGTACCGGGGAGGCGGCTCAGTAAAGTGCTGCTTCGGGTCGAGTGAGATCAGGTCCAACGGCTGGTCTATGCTGAGTTGAGGAAGCGGAGCGCGCTCCTCATCGTCCAGATCGGCCGTATCCTTGCCCTCCGTATAGACGGCCATGAAGCCGTCGAATTTCACCACGGAACCGGTCGCACGGAACAGGTATCCGTTCGCGCCGATTTCGACGGTCGTCACGTCGAAGACTGCGGGCTCCATCTGGCTCGCCACGAAGCGCTGCCAGATGAGACGGTAGAGCTTGAGCTGCTCCGGTGAAAGGTCCTTTGCAATCGAATCCGGCGTGCGGTATACCGAAGTTGGCCGGATTGCTTCGTGCGCGTCCTGGGCAGCGCCGGCAGTCTTGTATTGGCGCGCTGTGGATGGAACGTATGAAACCCCATAAGTCTCCTGAATGAACTTGCGGGCCTCTCCCTGCGCTTCTGAGGCTACGCGCACCGAGTCAGTTCGCATATAGGTGATTAAGCCCACGGACCCGTGTCCGCCCAATTCCACACCTTCATAGAGCTGCTGCGCGACCGACATCGTGCGCTTACTGGCGAAACCAAGCTTGCGCGATGCTTCTTGCTGCAGCGTACTGGTGATGAACGGCGCGGCGGGATTACGCTTCTGCTCGCGCTGTTTAATGCCCTGGACGATATATCGGGCGCCTGCCAGGTCACTTAGCACGGCATCCGCTTCTTCCTGGTTGTGGATCTCCAACCTCTCCTTGCCGCGCCCGACGAATTTCGCCTCGAACGGAAATCGGGTTTGTGGCGGCTGGGGCGTAACCGTCGCCGTGAGGCTCCAGTACTCCACCGGCACGAAGGCCAAAATCTCCCGCTCACGGTCGCAGACCAACCGCACGGCCACGCTCTGGACGCGGCCCGCGGAAAGATTTTTCTTCACCTTCTTCCAAAGCAGCGGCGATAGCCTGTAGCCCACGAGCCGGTCCAGAATGCGGCGGGCTTCCTGTGCCCCCACCCGGCGCTCATCGATGACGCCGGGGTTCCGCATGGCGGCTTCGACGGCGGAGCGAGTCAACTCGTTATACTGGATACGGCTGGCGTTCTTTAGGTTCAGCGCTTGGGCCAGATGCCACGCAATGGCCTCTCCCTCGCGGTCCGGATCTGAAGCGAGGTAGACTTTATCCGCCTTCTTGGCGGCTTCGCCCAGCTTCTTGAGGACGTCCTTCCGCGACGGGATCGGCACGTATTTCGGCGCGAAGTCGTCATCGACGTCGACCCCCATCTCATGGGCCGGCAAATCTCGGACGTGCCCCATCGACGCTTCCACGAGGAAGCCGTCGCCAAGAATGTTCTTGAGAGTCTTGGTCTTTGTGGGTGATTCGACTATGATTAATGACTTCGCCATTGCTGGTTCTCGGTTCAGTTAACAAGGATGTCGTCAAGAGCGTGCGCTATCTTACCTTTGGGTTTGGGCTTTGTCAATGCCAATCCGTACTCGTTTTCGCAATCCCTCTTCCGTTGGATCGACAGCATTTACTCTCCCGGAGCACCCGACCCACCTATCGGAGGTAGCTATACGCATATACTTTGGTCGTCATTTCGAGCAATTGATGCTGCCGGCAACACGTTGCGTGTAATGACAAAACGCAGCATTTCCGTCATCCCGAACCGTCGTTGTGATGGACCTGCTTTTGACGTTTGTCCTTAGGAGGTCTTCAAGAGGCCGCATCACCAGAAAGAAGCCTTGTATTCGTTCCAAACGCGCTCGTATATTCCGTGAGTCTGCTGGGCGATCAGGTCCCAGTTGAATAACTCCTGCATTCGCTTGCGAGCGTTTTGGGCCATCCAGCGGGCGTGAACGGGATCCTTTAGGACTCGGACGATTCCTGCGGCAAGGCTGTCGGAGTTGCCTGCCCAGGTGATGAGGCCGGAGACGTCGTGCTCCACGACCTCCTTAAGCCCGCCTGCGTCCGAGACAACGACCGGAACCTCCGCGGCCATACCTTCCAGCGCAACGATTCCGAAAGGCTCGTACAGGCTCGGGAAACAGGCCACGTCCACGACCTTGAATAACCGGAGCAGTGTATCGTCCGGGACAAAGCCGGTGAAGTATACGTGACGGGCAACGCCGAGGCGCTCGGCGAGCGCGATGAGGTGATCCTTATTCCCGCCGCCGGCCATCACCAGCTTCGCGTCATGATACTGGGCGCGAACCTTCGGCAATGCTTCGATAAGAATGTGCGCGCCTTTTTCCCGAACGGGACGGCCAACGAAAAAGACGATCTTCTCTTCCGGCGCCGCAAAGGTCGATCGGACCTGGGCGGCCTCGTGTGCCGGGAAGTCGAAATCGAACTTCTCGGCGTGCACCCCGTTCGCGATGACGTCGATCTTGTCCCACGGCGTGTGCAGGGCGTTCTCGATCTCGCCTTTCATGAACCACGAGCAGACGATGACCCGCCACGCCTCGTACGAAAGCTGCCACTCG
>JBGPOG010000268.1:0-6395 GCA_041487935.1 Chthonomonadia bacterium
ACACGACGGCAAAGGCGACCCTCGATGCCGTGAAGTCGCAGGCCTACGGCGTCTCGTTCCGTTCCGTGGCCATCCTGCCTGCTATTCTGCTGCTCGTCTTCGGCGCCTGGTGGCTCTATGACAAGGCCCAGGGCGGTTACAAGGCCGTCAAACTCCAGCACGCGGACGAAGTAGAGCTTACCCCGGCTGTCTACGAATAGACGGCCACGCTATTCCTACGCGGGCTGCTCCAGGCGGGGCGGCCCGTTCTCTTGCCATACGCCCGCTCGGTTTTGTCAAACGAAACCGATCTTTCCTCACAATCGGCCAATCAGCGGATGATCGGCGGGGCTGTGCGCCCGTACAATATCGGTGAGCGCCCGAGAACTTTTCCCGGACCACTCATGGCCTATGCGCCAACGGAGGAAAAGCGACATGAAAGCACGAGAGTTGATGGTAGCGAACCCAATCTTTTGTACTGCTGAGGATACAATTGAAGAGGCGGCCAGGCTAATGGAGGCCCACCATTGCGGAGCTATTCCGGTGGTAGGCAGCCTGCTTGGAAAGAGAATCGTCGGAATCATAACCGATCGCGATATCACTTGCCGCGCCATTGCCCGTGCGATGAGCCCCGCAACCACTCGAGTAGATGCCTGCATGTCCAGGCCGGTAGTGACGGTTGGTCTTGAAGCAACACTCGAATCGATTTGCCAGATCATGGCTGACAAGGGATACCGCCGCATCCCGGTCGTGAATACGCTGGGGCAGTGCGAAGGCATCATTTCGCAGGTCGATATCGTTGGCTGCGGCTCGGCCCTGGTATCTTCAGAACAATTAAGGGCGATCGCCCAGCCTCACCATTTCAAGGCGGCATGATTGCGGCCGGAGAACCATGATGGATCGACGCGAGTTCCTCGCCACGACGGCAATCGGCGCCTCTTGCTGGCGGGATATGTTAGAAGCGCCTCTATCGGTGCAAAAATCCGTCAGCGCATCGCGCCTGCCTCGCTGGCGCGGCTTCAACCTCACCGAGATGTGCGTCGCCGAATACCGAAGCGCTTATCGTGAACAGGATTTCGAGCTGATCCGCGAGTGGGGCTTCGATTTCGCGCGCCTTCCCCTCTCCTATCTTTGCTGGACCGATCCCGCGGACTGGACGAACATCAAGGAAGACCGGGTAAAGGTGTTGGATCGGGCAATCGATCTGGGCAAACAGTACGGAATCCACGTCAACCTCAATCTCCACCGCGCCCCGGGCTACTGCGTGAACCCTCCGAAGGAACCACTGGATCTATGGACGGACGAAAAAGCCCTGGACGCCTGCGCAATCCACTGGGCGCACCTGGCGAAGCGATTCAAAGGTATTCCGAACGACCGGTTAAGCTTCGATCTCCTCAACGAGCCGGCTGCCATCCCGGAGGAGCGGTATGTCCGCGTGGTAAAGAAGCTGGTCGGCGCCATTCGCGAGCACGACCCAAACCGATTGATTATCGCTGATGGGCTAAAATGGGGAAGATATCCCGTCAAGGGCCTGGTTGGCCTCGGCATTGCCCAGAGCTCTCGAGGATACGATCCCATGCGAGTCAGCCATTATAAGGCAAGCTGTTGCAGGCGCGGAGAACTATCCGGAGCCGGCCTGGCCGCTCGAGATGCCAAACGGTAGCCGATGGGACAAAGAACGGCTTCGCAAGGAAAAGATCGAGCCGTGGAAAGCGCTGGAGCGTGAAGGCGTTGGCGTTCACGTGGGCGAATGGGGCGCGTTCAATCGGACGCCGCACGGGGTAGTCTTGAGCTGGATGCGCGACTGCCTGGACCTTTGGAAGGAAGCGGGATGGGGCTGGGCGCTATGGAATTTCCGCGGCGGCTTCGGCATTCTGGATAGCGACCGGAAAGATATCAAGTACGAATCCTGCAAGGGGCTGCGATTAGACAGAGAAATGCTGGAGCTCTTACGAACCTATTAAGCATTAAGCCAACCGTTCCAGGTTGAAAAGAAACGTGCAACCCCAAAACCGTGAGGCAGGGCGAGGCTCCTGCCGAGCCTGGCGTTTGCGGCTCAGCAGGAGCTTCGCCCCCCCAAATCTGCCAGGCAAACTCTATGAATACACGCCCGAGGAGGTGTGATTTGGCAAGCGACGCCCTATGTGTAACCGTTTCGAGCAGCGGCAAGAAATATGAGATTCCGGTTGAAAACGGCGCGATCCGGGCAACCGACCTCCGCCAGATGGACGCGATTGGCGTGGATGGCGGCCTGTTAGTTTACGACCCCGCATTCATGAATACGGCGGCGTGCAAGAGCAAGATCACCCTGATCGACGGTGAGAAGGGCATTCTGCGCTATCGTGGATACCCAATCGAGCAGCTCGCGGAAAACTGCGGCTATCTGGAAGTGGCCTACCTGATTCGCTTTGGCGAGCTGCCGGACCAATCGCAGCTCACCGAGTGGTCGGCCAATATCACGCGCCATACCATGCTCCATGAGAACACCAAGAAACTGATGGAGGGCTTCCATTACGACGCTCATGCCATGGGAATGCTGGTCAGCACCGTCGCCGCGCTTTCGACCTTCTACCCGGAAGCCAAAGACATTGGAGACCCGCAAAACCGGCTGATACAGACTTACCGGCTGGTCGGCAAAATGCCGACGATCGCGGCCTACGCTTATCGCCACAGCCTGGGTCTTCCCTATATCTTCCCCGATAACGAGCTGAGTTACACGGGAAACTTGCTCAACATGATGTTTAAGATGGGCGAGCCGAAATACAAGCCCAATCCCATTCTGGAGCGCGCGCTGGACGTGCTTTTCATCCTTCACGCGGATCACGAACAGAACTGCAGCGCCAATGCCATGCGGAGTGTGGGCAGCTCCCACGCCGATCCCTATGTTTGTACGGCGGCGGCGGCGGCGGCTCTCTACGGCCCGCTCCATGGCGGAGCGAACGAACTGGTGCTGCGGATGCTCAACGAAATCGGCAGCAAAGACAAGGTTCCGGAATACATCGATCGGGTAAAGAACCGGGAAGTGCTCCTCATGGGATTCGGCCACCGAGTCTACAAGAACTACGATCCCCGCGCCCGCATCATCAAGCAAGTGGCCGACGACGTGCTCGGAGTCACCGGGAGGAACCCGCTGCTCGATATCGCCATGGAGCTCGAGCGCATTGCGCTGGAGGACGACTATTTCGTCTCCCGCAAACTGTATCCGAACGTCGACTTCTATTCCGGCATCATCTACCAGGCGATGGGTTTCCCGGTCGAAATGTTCCCGGTTCTGTTCGCCATTCCGCGGACGATCGGCTGGCTGAGCCAGTGGGAAGAGATGCTCGAAGACCCAGACCAGAAGATCGCCCGGCCGAGGCAGGTCTATCTGGGATCGGATGAGCGCAATTATGTACCGATGGCACGGCGAAACTGAGGATTCGGCAGATCATGAATGAAACGCCCACCGCCAGCTACAGCCTGACGATCCGCGCGAGGATACCGGACCAACCCGGCATGTTTGCCCAGGTTGCGCAGGTCATCGGCGAATCGGGCGGCAACCTTGGAGCGATCGACCTGGTCGATGTGAAGCAGGGCTACAAGGTTCGCGACATCACGGTCTCCGTCGGGAACGAGGAGCAGGAATCCGCGGTCGCCGAGGCGATCCGGAAAGTGCCCGGAGTCTACGTCTTGAGCGTCTCCGACCGGACTTTTCATCTGCACGAAGGCGGAAAGATAGAGGTGCGGTGCAAACGCCCGCTGAAGACGCGCGACGATCTTTCGATGGCCTACACTCCTGGAGTTGCCCGCGTGTGCAACGCTATCGCCAGAAATCCGGATGAGGTTTACCGCCTGACCATCAAGTCCAACACCATCGCGATCGTGACCGATGGAACCGCCATCCTCGGGCTCGGCGACCTCGGTCCCGAGGCGGCCCTGCCCGTGATGGAAGGCAAGGCGATGCTGTTCAAAGAGTTCGGCGGCGTGGATGCCTTCCCCATCTGTCTGAACACGAAGGACGTCGATGAGATCGTCCGCACAGTGAAGAACATCGCGCCTGTCTTCGGCGGCATCAACCTGGAGGATATCTCCGGGCCCCGCTGTTTCGAAGTGGAACAGCGACTGCAGAACGAGCTGGATATTCCGGTGTTCCACGACGACCAGCACGGCACCGCGGTCGTGGCGCTTGCCGCGCTCATCAACGCGCTTAAGATCGTCGATAAACCTCTGGACCGTATCAAGGTCGTGATCTGCGGCGCCGGAGCCGCCGGAACTGCCATCACCAAGATTCTCTTACATGAAGGCGTCAGCAACCTGGTGGTTTGCGATATCAAAGGAGTCTTGTCCCATCGAAATACGGCCGGCTTGAACCCGATGCAGAGATGGCTCGCCGAAAACACGAATCCCAATCTGGAAGAAGGTTCCGTACACGAGGCGATTGCCGGCGCGGACGTTTTCATCGGAGTATCGGCGGCTAATCTTCTTACAGTGAACGACATCCGACGGATGAATCGCGATGCCATCGTCTTCGCACTCGCCAATCCCGTGCCCGAGATCATGCCGGAAGTGGCCGCACCGTTCGTCAGGGTCATGGCGACCGGCCGTTCCGACTATCCGAACCAGATCAACAACGTTCTCTGCTTCCCCGGGCTCTTCCGAGGCGTGCTGGACTGCCGCGCGCGCAGTATCAATGAGGAGATGAAGATTGCGGCGGCCCACGCCATCGCACAAACGGTCGGTGAAAATGAGATCAGCGAGGATTATATCATCCCGAGCGTGTTCAATAAGAAGGCCGTCAGCGCCGTATCGCGCGCCGTCATCCAGGCCGCAATACTAACTGGAGCTGGAAGAGAGACGGGCGAATCCAGTAATGAGGCACTACCGGCGTACGCGGAATAGAACGCTCGAGTATTTGAGCTGCTCTGCGAGGCATTTCATCGGGCCGGGTAAATCCGTCAATTAGCTGGAACACAGAGTCCCGGCATCTTTCTGGCAATACCGGCAGAATCGGACGTAACGGGGCGGCGCCGTTACGTCCAGATAGAAGCGCACGAACTCTCATTTCACCTCCCGGCCACCCCCAATCGAGACAATCGCCTACGGCCGAGTTGGCCGCCAAGCTCCAAATCCAAATGCTTCGCCGGCAAGGTATACTCCACTAATCGGGCAGGCGGTAAGTTTCTCCAGGCAAGTGAGCCGGAGGGCTCAAGATGGTCGAACCGTGGCGGATCGAGCTTCTCGGGGGCCTTCGCGCCAGTCAAGGCGAACGCATCGTTAACCGCTTCCGCACTCAAAAGTTTGGCGCGCTGCTTGCGTATCTGGCGTACTACCACCACCGCGCCCATCCCCGCGATACATTGATCGACATGCTCTGGCCGGATTGCGCCTCCGAAGTGGGCCGCGACCGCTTGAGCACGGCGCTGTCCTCGCTTCGCCACCAGCTTGAGCCTCCCGGCGTCCCGATGGGCGCGGTCATCGTCGCGGACCGCTTCAACGTCGGTATAAACCCCGCATCAATCACCACAGACGTTTCAGAGTTTGAAGCCCTCCTGGATTCTGTTTCGGACAGCGGCGGTACCGCCGAGCGGCTCGACGTTTTCGCTGCAGCAATCGACTTGTACCACGGCGAGCTGCTGCCAGGCTACTACGAAGAGTGGGTCTCACCGGAGCGGGAGCGGCTGGGAGAGCGGTTCATCGCAGCTCTCCGCCGCGTTGTCCGGGCGCTCAGCCGTCAGCGCGCCCTGGACCGCGCCCTGGATTACGGTTGGCGCGCAGTGAACGCAGACCCCCTGCGTGAGGAATCACACCGCGATGTCATCCGGATTCTCCTCGCCACGAACCAGGTCTCCACTGCGGCGCGCCAATACCGCGAGTTGGAGCGCATATTAGAAACCGAGCTTGGAGAGAAGCCTTCTTCCGCCACACGCGCGCTTCAGAAGGAGATTGAATCGCGGATCACGGCTGAGGGGGGCCGGATGGACTCCACGAGTCCGGGCGATGTTTCCGCGCCCGACCGCACAACAAACGCACCCCAAGCAACCTCAGTCTCAAAGAGCGCCAAACCTGCCTTGCCCTCCGGAACCGTGACCTTTCTACTGACAGACATCGAGGGCTCCACGGCTCAGTGGCAGCGGTCTTCCGGCTTCTTCAAACAGGCTCTGGCTATTCACCACGCGCTTCTGCGGGACGTGTTCGGTCAATATGGCGGCCACGAGATCAAAGAAGCCGGAGATTCCTTTATCATCGCGTTTGAGCGCGCAGCCGATGCTTTGTATTGCGCTATTGCAACCCAACAAGCGCTGGGACAAAGCGAATGGCCGCCTGAGACCGGTCCTCTCAAGGTGAGGATGGCCCTGCACACCGGCGATGTGGATCGCAATGAGGGCGATTATCGCTCTCTGATTCTGCACTACGCTTCTCGGATGCTGCTCGCGGCG
>JBGPOG010000269.1:0-6393 GCA_041487935.1 Chthonomonadia bacterium
GGCGACCTCCATTTTCATCATCAGAGCATTTTTTCGAGCCCGTTGGTTCACACGCCCTCCGGTTTCAAGAGGAGTACTGCAAACCACTCCTTTGGGTCGAACCAGGGACGATCGATCGCCAGCCCTGCCTGACATACGATCGCGTCAAAAGCCGCCATGCTGTATTTGTGGCTATTTTCTGTATGAATGGTCTCTCCGGGCTCAAATACGAATTCTCGTTCCAGCGCGCGGATAGGCACAGTCTGCCTATACCGGCTCCTGAGGTGCATCTCAATGCGCGATTCGTCCCGTTTGAACGGTGCATGGTGCTCAAACGCGTTGGGATCGAACCGGCCGCCGAGCTCTGAATTAATGCGCCGGAGCAGGTTCTTGTTGAATTGAGCCGTTACTCCCTGCGAATCGTTATATGCGGCTTCAACGATCATCGGATCCTTGCGAAGATCGATGCCGACGAGAATCCGATCGGGCGCGCGCATCTTACGCCGGATACGCGCGAGAAAGTCGACGGCTTCGTCGTGCGTAAAATTGCCGATGTTACTTCCCAGGAATAGCAAAAGCCTTGGGAGGTCTTCATCCGGCAGCGCGTCGATCGCATCGTTGTATTCACCGGCGATCGCTGTAACTAAAAGCCGGTCATAGTCCGCCAGCAGATCGAGCGATGAGATGCGAAGGAATTCACGTGAGATGTCGATGGAAGTATAGTGCAGCTCGCGCTGCCGGTTGAGAGCGGCGGTTAGGAGAAGTCGAGTTTTGCAAGAGCTTCCGCTCCCAAACTCCACAATTGCCAGCCTATCACCCGCAGAGGCGATAATCTGCTCGGCATAGCGTTCCAGAACACTCTGTTCAATTCGAGTGAGATAGTACTCTGGGAGCCGGCAAATCCGCTCGAATAGGTGCGATCCGGCGGAGTCGTAAAAATACCGGCAGGGAAGCCGTTTGGGGAAAGCCGAAAGCCCGTTCAGAACGACTTCGGCAAGCGTTTCTGGCCGGTGCGACGCTTCGATTTCGACGAAGCACAGGCGGGAATCCGGCGTCAAGGGCGGTTCCTCCGCAAATGTAGTCTATTGTCGTTGGTTAGCCGTCCCGATCATCCACTTCCGGCGCCTTCAAACACAGAAGATACATGCCCGGCGGGCAGGCCGCCCGTAAGCGTTGTTCCCTATAACGCCGGAGCGCGTGACAAAGTTCCCCGTTCGCCAGCGTATTTTGCACTTAGTCTGGCCTATGCCGTGTTTTGACGGTATGAACGGATATTCCTGCAAGGTAGTTGAAGTGGTAATCGCCCTCGCCGTCGAAGCGAGCACCGTCGAAATTCGTTGGAAAAATGCGTGTGGCCGGCATGCGAGCTTTTTTCGCGCAATACGGTGTTCTGATTTCCGGGCGGGGTTTCCATCGCAGTCAACACACGGGCTGGGGCGTAGGAACGCGCGGAGGATTCAGATTGAGAGTAGGAATTCATGGCTGTCGATTTCGACGTGATGATTATCGGAGCAGGGCGGGCCGGTCCGCCGCCCGCAGGTGATCTCGCTTCAGCCGGTAAGCGGGTGGAGCCCGTCGAGCGAAAGTGGCTGGGAGGCTCATGCGTCAATTTTGGCTGCGCGCCGGCCAAAGCAGCCATCGCCTCCGCAAGTCTCGCTGCACAGGCGCTGCGCGTGGCGGAATATGGCTCGATCGAGAAGATCTGCCCGAGCGCCTCGCGGTAATCGGCGGCGGATTCATCGGGCTTGAAATGGCGCAATTCTACCGCCGAATGGGAAGCGGGGTGGCCGTTATCGAGACAAGCCCGCGCATTGCTCCGCATGAAGATGACGATGCCGGGACGCCATGGGCTTTGACCCTGGCGTTGCGTCCGGTACAATGGACTCGTGTAATTTCCGGACGACCGGTCGGATTGCACGATCTCGACGTTGGGAGGCGCGTACTCTGGGCGAAGCATCCGAGACAGGGAAGGGCAAGAAACAGAAGGCCGGCAGGAAGCCGGCGAGCAAAGCGCCGAAATGGGTGTTGGTCTCGGGTTGCTTATCGCTCATCTTCCCCGCCTGCGTAACTCTATTCAATTTGTTGGGTCCCGAGCAGTGGTGGTGGAGCGCATTCAATCTCTATTTACCGCAATTCGTCTGGGCTATCCCAGCGCTGGCTGTTTTGCCGATTGTGCTCTGGCGCGGCCGCAGGCTCGCATGGATGCCTATCGCTGCCATCGTCTGGGTGGTCTGGCCATTGATGGGATTGTGCATCCCATCGCCATTCGCGTACCGGCCCGGTCCCGGAGACGCCCGGGTGAGGGTGATGACCTTCAATATCAAGAACGCCCGGCGGGACCAGAAGGCCGTCATGGCGGAGATCAAACGCGAGCAGCCTGACGTACTGATCATCCAGGAGATGCGCGGAGATCTACCCGTCCAGATTCTGAAACAGCTCCCGGGGTACGACTGGCGCGAGTCACGGCAGTTTGCCGTCTTTAGCAGGCTTCCGATATCACGCCTCGAAGAGCATGGCGGGCGATACGCGCGCTGTGAGATCGCATCCCGCTCCGGCCCGATCGTCATTTACAATGTCCACCTGGCCTCGCCCCGCTACGCGCTTGCGTCCATCCGGCACGTCCGCAGTTTTGGAAGTGGGCCAATGGAGAACAATGCGGAGGCGCGTTGGAAAGAGGCGGTGTCAATTGGGAGAGACTTGGAAAAGGAAATCGAGCCGGCGATTGTCGCGGGGGATCTCAACGCTCCCCTTCAATCGCTCACCTGCCGCGAGTTTACCAGCCTCGGATTCACCGACGCGTTTGCTGCCGGCGGTCTCGGGTATGGGTATACCTATGGGCATAATTCGCCGGCCGGCCATTCGTTCATGCGTATCGATCACATCCTGATTAGCAGGCGTTGGATCCCGACTCGATGCTATGCCGGCGACCACGGGGGATCGGATCACAGACCGGTTATCGCTGAATTGATTCTTCGCAGCCGTTAGCCCGCGATTAGGGTCCGCCTGGACTGCCGCCGCGCCGGCCGATCGGTCGTGGGCTTCATTGGGACGAAAACTCCAGGTCAGCAGCCAGTTTAGATCGCTTGTCTTGTAGCCAATGGTGACGAATGCGGTTCTGTTCTCGGACTTCATCCGGACGCACCACGCACCATTCTTTTGCACGGCTCGGTCTACATGCCACACTCGAGACAGCTTCGATACTCCGGTCGCTTTCAGCCAATTCCAGGCGGAGCGAACAGCCTCCTTGCGATTTAGAACGGGACCTTCAGGAATCTTCCTTGGCCTGCCCAGATGGCCTAATGAGTGAAGTTCGCCCGTATCCGCGTCCCAGGTAATGTGCGCGATATCCCGGCCATCGGCAGCTTTGCAATCGACCTGCCAGGTGTGGAGAGCCGCGTCTGCTGGGCCATGGAGCGCCGATAGCTTAAACGGTGGTGCATTTGAATCGATCGAATGGACGATCGATTCCGATTTCGAGAGGACTTGATCCGCCGTCAAACGGCCGTATGGGCGGGATTCTATGCGCTTAACATTTTGCGCCTGATACGCCACCGCTCCAACAAGTGCGATCGCAATTACTACATGAATCCATCTCCGGCGAGGTGTCATGACTCTTGTCCTTTACAAGCAGCATTTTTTGCTCCCCAATTGTCATTTCGCCTCGATCCGCGGATTGATTGTTTCCGCCGGAAGGAGGCGCGCCCCGTTAAGTTGAATCCATTAAAGCAAGCGAATTACATAGATGGAGACGACACAATTGATCGATGGTTATTCTAACTTTATCGGCGGACGGTGGGCCACGTGTTCGAGCGGCGAGTATCTGCCCGACATCAATCCTGCAAATCGTGGCGAAATTGTCGGCCAGTTTCCAAACTCCAGTCCTCTCGACGCGCAGAATGCAATCGATGCGGCGTCAGGAGCTCTGGCCGGTTGGGCGTCACTTTCGGCTCATGCGCGCGGCGAATACTTGCGCAAGGCTGCGGATATTCTGGAATCACGCGCGGACGACGTGGCCCGCGGGCTGATGCGCGAAGAAGGGAAGTCGCTTCCGGAGGCCAAAGGCGAAACGCTGCGCGGAGTAACGATATTGAGGTACTACGCGGCGCAAACGATGCTGCCCGACGGCGAGGTCATCCCATCGGCCGGCGCAAAGACCTTCCTTTATACTCGCCGGTTTCCGCTGGGCGTATGTTCGCTGATTACGCCGTGGAATTTCCCTATCGCGATCCCAATCTGGAAAGCTGCTCCAGCGCTGGCATTCGGAAACACGGTCGTGCTCAAGCCGAGCGAATTAGCCCCGCTGACCGCCTGGAACATTGCTAAGTGCTTTGAGGACTCCGGCATTCCCGCAGGGGTATTCAACGTCGTGTTCGGGCAGGGTGCGCGCGTCGGTGAGGCGCTCGTAACTCACCCACGTGTTAGCGGCGTATCGTTTACGGGTTCGATAAAGACCGGCAAAACCATCGCAGGATGGGCTTCGGCGCACGGCAAGAAGTACCAGTTGGAGATGGGCGGCAAAAACGCGGCGGTCGTTCTCGGCGATGCCAACATGGAGCAAGCCGTCAACCTCACCATCCAGGGCGCATTCAAGTCCGCGGGGGAGAAATGCACTGCCACTTCGAGGGCGGTTGTTACGAGCGGCATTTACGACGAATTCACCGCCCGGTTGGTTGAGAAGACAAAAGCGCTCAAGGTAGGCCCCGGCGACGAATCCGAGGCATATCTGGGCCCCGTTATTTCGGAAGATGCTTATAAGCGAATTCTGGCGGCGATCGATCAGGCCAAATCCGAAGGCGCCGAACTCCTTTGTGGTGGAGAGCCGGTAACCGCTGGTACGTGCGCAAAAGGCTTTTTCATTGCGCCGACTGTCTTCGGCAACGTTGCGCCGGAAATGCCCATCGCCCAATCGGAGGTCTTTGGCCCGGTGCTTTGCCTGATGCGTGCCGACAGCTTCGATCATGCGATCGAATTGGCGAACGGAGTGGAGTTCGGCCTCTCGGCCTCGATCTTCACGCGCGACCTTGGAGCGGCCATGGAATTCGCCGAGCGGGCGCAGGCGGGGATGGTGCGTATCAACGGCGAGACCGCCGGCGTCGAGCCGCAAGCGCCATTCGGGGGTATGAAGGCCAGCAGCAGCTTCAGCCGGGAGCAGGGATTGGCGGCGAGGGAATTCTTTACGCAGGTGAAGACGATCTCTGTTGACAGGGCGGATTAAACACGAAGACACGAAGGGCACCAAACTGAACGACATGAATCCGCAGATTTCGCAGATGTTGCAGAAAGTTCTTGTAGTTTTAGCTTAAGGCCCATTGTACGCAGTCATTCGATAGTCGGGAAATACAATGGCAACACCATTTGAAGAACGTCGTAAGGAGTTGTTGCGAGAACTTCAGACTGAACTTGCGCCACTTGGCTTCGAAGCAAAACTGAGCGATTGGTCGTATCGCAAAGTGACGCCATTCGGTTTCTACGGAATAGGTTTGGCATCAATCCCCCATCCAGGAGTCGATTTCGATGTTACCGTGCATATCGGCGTTCGTCACGATGCTGTGGCGGAGCTTTGCAATGCCGTGAATCCGAACCTGGACAAGAAGCAGAAGGCGGACGTGTACACCGTAGGTGGTGAGCTAGGCAATCTGAGCAATGCAGGGCAAATGAGGTGGACGATTGCAACAGAGGCAGACGTTGTACGCGTGACATAGGGAATAATGGGCGCTGTGAGCGAATTGGCAATTCCCTATTTCGAGCGTTTTACATCACTCGAAGAGGTACTTCTCGTTTGCTCTGTCGATGTCCACGGTGGGCTGTCGCCATCCATTAACAATCCAATGGACCTTCCACGCGCGAAAACTGCGATAGCCGCGGCATTCCTCTTGGGTAGGAGAGAAAAATTCGATCGATTAGTTGAAGAAAAAACAGAGTTTCTCAAACACAAGAGCAAGCAAAGACCTGATTTTGCAGAGTTTGCCGCTCTTGTGGAATTGCTACGACAAAAATGGGAAGATTGCCAAGAGAACGCGTGAGAGGCTTGTTTTGCCCGAGACAATCTGCAAGATCTGCGTATTCTTCGAATCCTGAGGTATCCATGGTACCGCGCATTCGTATTGAGATGAAGGATTAATAGACATGTCACTGTGCCGCTTCGAAACGTATCTACCCCAAGCCGGCCGCCAGAAGCGATGGGGATGGCTGCGTGACGGCTTGGTATTTGCACTTGACGAGCAGGAAGTTGCGCGCGCGATTCTTGTCGGGGATTCCGGGCTGGGATCGCTTGCGGCAAGAGCAGGTTCTGACGGGATTCCTCTTGCAGATCTGGACGTCGAGCCTGGCCGCTATGGACATCCTTCGCTCGTTGCGCCAATTCTCTCGAACCAGGAGGTTTGGGCAGCCGGTGTCACGTACGAAAGCAGTAAA
>JBGPOG010000270.1:0-6384 GCA_041487935.1 Chthonomonadia bacterium
CAGGACTCCAGTCCGCAAGAGGTGGGGAATATGGTCTTTGCGAAAAATCCGTTCTCGCCGCTCGCCGAATCGGCAGGCGTGAGAGTGATCGCAAGCCTTGAGCCACTGTCATTACCTGGCGCAACCGAGCGGCTGATCGAGGGCATCTACCTTTACACGTGTGCAAGCGCGCAAGGTAGGGCGAGCCTTCGTACTGCCAGTGGAACCACATCCGCGGTAGATTGGCTCGAGGACGGCGACACCCGTATTTCGCTCAGAACGATGACGGACTCACCGGCAACACTTCGCCTCGCGGACCAGTTCTATCCGGGTTGGGTGGCCGCGATCGACGGCGCTCCGGCGGCAATCGAGCGCGACGACGTGTTCCGCAAAATCGCCGTTCCAGCCGGAAAACATGTCGTGCGGTTTGCTTATCGTCCGGCGGCGTTCCAGTTCGGGCTATATTTAATGCTCGTTGCACTCGCGAGCGGCGCGTATTATGTTGCTGCAGAGTTTACGCGAGGGGTACACGCTCGATTCGGCGAAGCCGTTACAAGCTGATTTCCATTAAGATATCTTGGAGATACTCATGCCATTTCCGCAATTCGACCGAAGCCGTCTAGTGATGGAGCCGCTTTCCAATCGCGCCAACGACCTGACGCTGGATGATATTCTCCCGGTCGATGCTGATATAAAGCCGCTAAATAATCCGAATCTCGAGGTCATCGCGGAGCGAATCATGGCCGCACGCCAGCGAGGGTCGGCCGTCATCCTGATCATGGGCGCGCACGTTATCCGGCGTGGCAACTCTCGCTTTATTATCGACCTGATGACGCGTGGAATTTTGACCCACATTGCGATGAATGGCGCCGGGCCGATCCACGATTACGAGTTTGCTCTGATCGGCGCGACCACGGAAAGCGTACCCAGA
Organism: Chthonomonadia bacterium; assembly: GCA_041487935.1. Taxonomy (GTDB): domain Bacteria; phylum Armatimonadota; class Chthonomonadetes; order Chthonomonadales; family CAJBBX01; genus JBGPOG01. Next base: position 911 of record JBGPOG010000270.1, read on the forward strand.
TACATCCGGACGGGCCAATTCGGGATGTGGCGTGAGACCGGGGAGATAAACGAAATTGCAAAACGGGCGGCTAATGAAGGAATCGGCCTGGGAGAGGCCATCGGCCGGGAGATCGAGGAAAAGGGATTTCCAAACCGAGAGATTAGCGTGCTGGCAGCCGGATACCGAATGCGGGTGCCGGTGACGGTACACGTCGGCATCGGCCAGGACATCATCCACCAGCATCCGAATTGTGACGGCGCTGCGTTCGGCGCGGCATCGTACACCGATTTCCTGGTCTTTACTCAGTCGGTGTGCAACCTGGAAGGCGGCGTGCTGTTGAATTTCGGGAGCGCAGTGATGGGGCCGGAAGTGTACTTGAAGGCGCTATCGATGGCCAGGAACGTGGCCACGCAGGAAGGGCGAACAATTGCCAACTTTACCACGGCCGTTTTCGATCTTCCCCATCTGGGTGACGACTTCGAGGCCGAGCCGCCGAAGACGGACCCGCGTTATTACTACCGTCCCTGGAAAACGATCCTCGTCAGGACCGTTTCCGACGGCGGCGAGAGCTTTTACGTGCAGGGCGATCACCGAGAGACGTTTCCCAGTCTTTGGAAGCTACTGAAATAACTACCGCAGCCTGACAACCCGCTCGTTCGTCCGGATATCCCGCTCGCGGACGATGTCGTGGATGGTTGCGCAGAGGTAGCGCTGGTCGTCGATCGTGAAGTCGATGCGCAGCCTCGCCTGAGGTCCCATACCTGGCGGCGAGAGCTTGAGCGCGTCGCCTTCATTTAGGGTGACGACGCATTCGTCCTCTTCATTGCCTTCAGGCAGCCAGTAGTCGTTACCGTTCGAGCGACGCTTCCAGGATAGCGACAGCCTGCCCGCATAACCCACTTCGCAAACCGGGAGACTGAAGAGGCTTTGTCGCTGGGCGACCGCATAGTAGCGAGTCTGGAAACCATCCGGCGTCGGGTAGGGGGTGCCGCGCCGGATCATCAGCTCGTATTCCGGCTTCTGCGCGGCGTCGCTATAGACGCGGATGGCGTAGTCGTGGTGGATGATCTGATCTACGTAATATCCTGCTCCGAAGATCGCCGCGCCTTTGACCACGGCTTCGAACGGCTCCCAGTAATGGACACGGTTTGCTCCGAAGAGGCGCTCGTAAAGATCGCGGACGCCCGGTAAAAGGGTTGAACCGCCAACCAGGAGCACCGCGTCCAGATCCGCGACCGAGAGGCGATGTCCTGCATCTTCCAGTGCAGCATCCGTCACGCGCTCCAACATGACATTGAGCTCACGCGTTTCGAGGGTTTCCAGGAAATCCTGGCGGCTCACCCGCAGCGGCTCCATTCCCTGCAGGCGGAAGAACGTGTCGTCGGTCGTAAGCACCTTGCCCGAAAGCTCTTTTTTCGCCATTTCGGCCTGGCAGCGGATGATCGGGCGCATCTTCTCACCGTGAGCGGGCATCTTTGCTATTGCCATTTCGGTGACCCACTCGTCGACCGTCTCGCCACCCAAGTTGAGGCCTCGCGCGGCGATCAATTCGGCACGGCGATGGCCGGGACCGGAGGTCTTTTCGCTCGACCGCGACAGGTTTGTGCGGACGACAGCGATATCTAAAGTTCCTCCTCCAAAGTCGACGACGAGGAGGTTTCGGTCATCGGCCAGATCCACGCCATACCCCAGAGCCGCGGCAACCGGTTCGTCGATGGTCCGGAAGCGCTGGACGCCTAGCTTGCGCGCGATGTTCTGCAGCTCCATGCGGTAGGGCTCGAACGATTCGACGGGGACCGTCATGGTGAGATCGTTGACCAGCCCCTCCCGCCGCGCCCAGGCGACGAACTTTCGGGCCAGATTCCAGCGCGGAATGGCGTTGCTGGTGAAGCTGCGCTCGCGCTCGTTGGTAATATTGAGCAGCTCCTTCAGAAAAACCAGGCCGCACTGTCGCGCGGAAACGGGTGTGTGGGCAATCTCAGCAACCGCTTGTTGGCTCGCTCGCCCAAGGGTGCGCTTGAATGAGCGTGCGAGGGGAGTAAGCCGGCCGGCAAACATGGCTCGCATGACCTCTTCGGCTGCCAGCGCCTGCTTGCCGATGTAACCGCGGTTCATGTCTTCGAAATAGATCGCCGAAGGGACGAGCGGGGTTTGCCAGGCCGGCTCGCACTCCGAAATAGGGTCAAGCTGGACGGTTTCAGCATGAGTTCCCATCCAGCGGGCGATCAGCGTATTCGTTGTTCCGAGGTCGATAGCCCAGTGCGTTTGCATAGAGCGGGAGGTTTCTTTGGCTTTTTGTGGTTATCGCCTATTATACATTCCAACGAGTAATTCCTGTTTGCAGTTTTGTCCGTTAGACGAGGCTTTGCAGGTCCAAGACCCGTATTAGTCCAAACGGCCTATTCACGCCGGTCAAAAAGGACTTATAATGACAGTGTGAAGTCAATCAGAACCCGGAGAGATGCCTTGGAAGTAATTGCAAGCCGGATCCCGAATTCACGCACCAGGCTCGCCACACTCACTCGGTCTAAACCCGGTCGCTTATTATTGCGATGGGTATTGATATTTGTCGGAGTTTACTTTGGCATGGGCGCCGCCATTGCCTGGCTCACGATCCGGCCCAAGCCGCTGCACACCACGGTCACGCCCGCAATCTACAGAATGCCGTTCGAGAGGATTCGGTTTCGGTCTTCGGATAACACGCCGCTTGCGGGCTGGCTTATCCCGGCTTCGGGCAAGTCGAAGGGAGTAATTATCTTATGCCACGGCATCGACAGCGAGCGGACCGCAATGCTGGCCGACGCTCAGGTCCTGCATCGCCACGGTTACGCAACCTTGCTCTTCGATTTTCGGGCTCGCGGCGAGAGCGGCGGAAGCCGCTGCACGCTGGGATTCAGGGAAGTGGACGACCTCCTCGCGGCGATCGAGTTCGTCCGGGCACGGGCCGATTGCCGTTCGCTGCCGCTGGGCGTCTTGGGCGAATCGCTCGGCGGATCTGTCGCCCTAATGGGTACGTCGCGCTGCGCGGATGTTAAGGCAGTTGTCGCGGAAAGCCCATTCGCGCGGATGGACCACGCGGTTCGCAACCACTTTGCGGATCTATTCGGGGGCGCTGCGCCCGCGATCGCTCTCCCGGTGCAGTGGATGGGCGAACTGATGATCGGACATTCCTGTTCGGACATATCGCCGGTTGCTGAGATTGGCAAGATCGCACCCCGGCCCATATTTTTGATTCAGGATGGCGATGATGCGCTCTGCCCACCAGCGGAAACACGCGACCTCATGGCGGCCGCCATGGGTCCGAAGGAACTCTGGTCGGTTCCGGGCGCCGGACACATTGAGGCGGAAGTCAAAGAATCGAAGGAGTGGGAGAGGAGGGTGGTCGGGTTCTACGACCGAGCGTTCTATGGCGCCCCTTCCGATAAGCGGACAAAACCTGCGGGTTCTCCGGATCGGGAGAGTGCGACGAGGAGTCCGAAGCCATAAAGGCTCTGCGCTTCGGCAATCGTTCGCGGTTCGCGAATTATGTGTGCCTTTTCCTGCCAAATTGGCTCGGTCAAGGCGCCAACGTCAAAATCGGCTTTGGTCGATACATATCCAGCAGCCGAGCATTCCAAACTGTAATGTTCGGGCGGAAGCTCCACTCGGAAATGCCCACCGTTGTCTGCGGCAGCCTCGAAATGTTTGCCGGAAGTACTGAAGACGATCTTAGCCGCGCTAATTAGCGTAGCATTGTCGTGTTGTGGGCGCGCGATTGGCCTGAATTCGTCATAAGTGGAAAATGGAGTGAGCGCGGCCTGAGCTGCTACGGCACCGCGAATCAGGGTCGGGTGATTCGGCCCCGGGATGAGCACGTCCACTTTGCCTTCACCGGCACATGCGGGGCAACGGTCCCCGAGCTGAGGATAGTCGCGAGCTTGCTCCGGGTCTTTCCCCGTCCCGCCGCACTCCCGGCACGCTCTAACCTCAATCTTGTCTCCCTCGTAGAGCGTGGGAGCAGTAAGCCGCTGCTTCGCCCAGAACACTATCGGAAATATCAAAGCCGCGGCAAGGCCAAACCAAAGTACGCGATAAGGTCGATTTCCCATTGTTTTACCGAATGGAGGGTGATCACAGGCCGACAAGCGGCTGCCACCGTTACGTAGGCCTATTTCCGCAGCCAGAGGGCACTGTATTGCCTCCATTCGTCATTATCGGTCGTATAATCCGCGAAAATTGCGACTCCTGCAAACGTCGCAAGATTTGCGTGTTTGTTCGTCATTGCTTCACGAATGCCCTTCAAGGCAAGGCCCAGGTTTTCTGCTCGTATGTTGTGTGACAAGCCGGCCGGTCCGTATGTGGGGACTCCGATGAGTACGCGGCACTTCGGGTTGGCCTTTGCGGCAGCTTGAGTTGCGTGACTGACCTGCTCGCGGATCAGCCAGACGTAGCTCCGAGGCAGCCAGAATCCGGAGTCGTACCCCATGACGGCGATCTGGTCGCAAGTCCCAGCGACCTTGCGGAAGTACTCGTCGCTCCATCCCCAGCGACCGAATGGGGCCGGCACCCAGATAGGTGTGGCTGCGCCGATCAGTTTGCCCGGCGGCAGCGCCAAGCGAGTTTCCCGCAACAACGCGAGGAGTGATTGGCCGGCATCCGGGCAGATTTCATAATCCCACTGGACACCGTCGAAACCGCATTCTGTAACTAGCCATTTAGCCTCTTGAACCATTTTCTTCCGAACATCTGTGTTAGAGAGATCGACATCGCCTAGGCCGGCCTTGTTTCCTGCGTAGACCCATGCCATGACCTTGATGTCAGGGGCTTGGCGGTGGATTTGATCGACGATCAGCCGGGCGTTCTCCGGATAGTGAAACCGGAGAGAGCCATCTTTGCGGATGTATCTGACGTGGAACCAGGCATATCTGATCTGGCGATCCTTGAGCTGCTGGGGCAGTTTGGTGAGGTCTGCTTTGCTCTTTTCACCGAAGTACCAGGTGTATCTCAGCCAGAGACCGTTTTCGCCTATGTTTCCACTGCGCCCGTTGTTGAGGTTGCCATACGGGTAAGCGAGGTAGTCGACGGTTAGGGCGGATGCTGCTAGGAGTGCCACGATGCCAATCCGTCGGAGCCATTTGCAGCTCCGCCGACGGATGGTTTTTTGTGGCTGGGTTTGCGGCTCGTCGGTTTTCATAACTTTGTCCGTTCGCTGCAGTTTGTACGATCGGTTTTGCGACAGGGTTCAGGCCGGGGCTAGAGGCGCGGGCGCCGCGGGATTGTGGGCGTGGATTTTGGTCCCGGTGTAGGTCCGCTGTGCCGGCGGAGTAGCAATCGGCTCGCCGTCTTCTTCCGCGAAATCCTGGAATCGGAGCGGCATCGCTTTTTCCAGCATCAGGCTCGATCCGTTGCCGCGACGCTCGATTTTCCCCCGCACGATCACAGCAGGCGACGTAAGGAACACGGTGGTCGTTTCCCAGATGGCGTCTCCGAAGACCGATGTCTGGAGCATCTCG
>JBGPOG010000271.1:0-6367 GCA_041487935.1 Chthonomonadia bacterium
ACCGACTGAGCCGAAGATCGAGACCCGAATTCCAACCGGCGAGCATCCCAACGACCTTATACTCTCGCACGATGGACGGCTCTTCGTTTCGTGCGGCAATGCGGATGCCGTGACTATCATCGATATTCTAACGCGGAAGCCCATCGAAACGGTCAAGACAACCCTTACGCCGCGATCGCCCTACGGAAGCACTCCAAACGCACTCGCATTGACGCAGGACAACCGGACGCTCTATGTGGCCAATGCCGACAACAACGATGTCTGCGTGATCGACGTTTCCCAGCGCGGAATGAGCCGGGTGGCTGGGTTCATACCGTCTGGGTGGTATCCGTCGGCCGTGGCGGTGAACTCGGACGGGACCAAGCTGGTCATCGGCAGTGGAAAAGGAACAGGCACGGGAGCCAACCCCGCGAAACTCCCGATCAGCCAGGTCGCTCCATCCGGATTCGCGCACATGGGGAGGCAGCTAACGGGATTGATTTCATTTGTCGACGTGCCCAACGAAGAACAGCTAGATAAATACACACGCCAGGTCCAGGCGAATACGCCTTATCGCGATTCCCAGCTTGCCGGCGTCGATTTCAGTCGGGAAACGGCGATCCCTCGCAAAATCGGCGATCCAAGCCCAATCAAGCACGTTCTATACATCATCAAAGAGAACCGGACGTACGATCAGGTCTTTGGAGACATGGGCAAGGGGAATGGCGATCCGAACCTTTGTCTTTTCGGAAAAGATGTAACGCCGAACCATCATGCGCTCGCCGAGCAGTTCGTGCTGCTTGACAACCTGTACTGCAGCGGCGAGGTCTCGGCAGATGGGCACCCGTGGTCCACGTCGGCTTATGCCACCGACTTCACCCAGCGGTCGTGGGTGCTGTCCTATTCAGGGCACGGAGGCACCGATCACTCGGACAGCGTCGCGGATCCGAAAGGCGGTTACATCTGGGACGCGTGCAACCGCAAAGGGCTGAGCTATCGATCGTATGGCGAATACGTCTACGCCTCCTCGAGCGAATCGGCGCCGGAACAGAAGGTCGCGGGAGCCAAAGGGTTGATCGGGCACGGCAGCCCAAAATGGGTGGGCATCGGCCGTCCGAAAGGCTCGCCCGCCATGCGGGATACCGAGAAGGCTGACGTGTTCATCGATGAGTTCAAGGAGTTCGAGAAGAAAGGCGAGATTCCCCGGTTTATGATCATGTCGCTCGGCGAGAACCACACAGAAGGAACGAGGCCGGGCGCCTTCACGCCGAAATCGCACGTGGCTTCCAATGACGTGGCGCTCGGGAAGATAGTCGAGGCGATCTCGCACAGCTCAGCCTGGAAGGAGTTCGCCATCTTCGTGATCGAGGATGATGCGCAGAATGGCCCGGACCACGTTGATTCGCACCGTACGTGCGGGTTGCTGATAAGCCCGTACGTTCGCCGGAGGTCTTTGGACAGCACGATGTATTCAACCGCTTCCATGCTGCGCACCATGGAGCTGATCCTCGGACTGAACCCGCTGACACAATACGACGCGGCGGCGACGCCCATGCCGGCTAGCTTCAGCACTCACGCCGATCTGACTCCGTATACGCTCGTCCCCGCAAGGATCAGCCTGAACGACCGTAACGGCCAGACAGCCTATGGGTCGAGGCAATCGGCAAAGATGGACTTCAGCGAATACGACCGCATCGATGAGGACCAGCTCAATCGAATTCTCTGGCACAGCATCAAGGGTGTAAACACACCGTTGCCGGCGCCGACCAGACGGGCTATTGTGACGCATGAAGGTGTAAACGTGCGGTGGGCCCGGTAGGATTCGAACCTACGATCGGCCAGTTATGAGCCGGCTGCCTTAACCACTAGGCTACGGGCCCGCGCCAGGGACATTCTACCCCCAAATAAACACAGAATAGCCGCGTAGCGCTGGGAAGCGCCCGCGGCTACCGAGGCGGTATAAAGTTGGAGTCTATGCACTCACGACGAAAGCGTACGGGGCAGGTTTTGCTGCTCCTCTGACGAGGACGGGGCCAAATAGTGCAGCTAGGTGACGATCTCTGCTCGCCGTCGCTCCTTCGAGTGGACAAAATATTAAAACCACCCTATCCTATCACATGCGCAAGCTCTTGTCAATCCCCCAAGCGCGTTTTCTTTGATGGGCGCATTGTAACGCGATAGAATGCGTTGCAACAGCTTGCGGCTTTGCGCATTGGGGCGAAAAGTTCGGGCGAGGCCCTGGAACTCTAACATGGCTGGCCGCACGAGTAAATCGTCCCTGAGATCGGTCGATTCGCGCGTTCCTCCATTAGTGAGATGCGGCAAAGTGATTGTGACTGATCGCCCTTGGTGGGATGTGGCGAATGATTCGGGCAAAGATTCGGTTTGTTGATCGCTCGAATTATGCGCCCATACAATTGGCCGTTCTTTGCGCTCACCCCAATTTCGAACCATTCCATTTGGTTTGCAGTCTTGACCGGATCGAGACGCGCGGCCTATAATCATTGGCGTCCTATTCCGATAATTGGTTTTGGATGCTGCAGCCAGTTCAAATATGTGAGATCGCCACCGCTGCTGAGGCACGCCGCTTCAGTTGCTCGAGAGGGAGCACACGTTGCTAGGTCGATCCAATCGCCACCCGTCGTTACTTCGCACAGACGATACGCTTCTGATGGTCATCGACCTGCAGGAGCCATTCCTGCGGTCTATCTGGGAGCACGAGCGGCTGCTCGAGAATGTGTCTTTGCTCCTCCGATCGGCAAAGGTCTTGCGGATTCCGATCGTTCCGACGGTTCAAAACGAAGACAAATTGGGCGGGATCGTGCCCGAAATCGCCAAGTTAATTCCGTCGGAATACGTACCGTACGACAAAATGTGCTTCAGCGGCCAGGCTGACGACGCCGTCGGCTCGGAAATCCGCCGATCCGGCAGAAAACAGCTCTTGATTTGCGGGATCGAGACCCACATCTGTGTGGAGCAGACCGCGCTCGACCTGGTTCACGAAGGCTTCGAGGTTCACGTCGCGGCAGATGCCGTCTCATCGCGCACGCAGGCGAATTGGGAGATTGGGCTTAGTAAGATGGAACGAAACGGCGTCATGGTCACCTCGGCGGAAATGGCCATTTACGAAATGCTGACCGAAGCCGGCACCCCCGAGTTCCGCGAGATTCTGGAATTCGTCAAGGACGTCTAGCCCCACCTTCTACAATTGTCACAAATCCTCGCTCGTGTCGTTTATCCTCATTTGAGAATTCCTGAAAACTGTTGATCGCTCCGCCGGTTCCGCCACCGGATGAATTGCCTTTCCGGCCAGTTTGAAACGAACCATCGATCGCTCTGCGCGTTCGATCCGAATGGAGTCGAGACGTTGAACTACTCCGATGGCTCTTCCGAAACAGTGGACGTAGATACTGGCCAGGACTCCGGCAGCAGCGATTCTGGCAGCGGAGATTCGGACGTGTGGAGGAAGGTGAAGCTGCGACGATGGACGATGGACGATGGACGATAGACGATGGACGATGTGTGGGCGGGACTGTAGCGAACGGGCCGCCGTCCCGTTCGCCATACCGCAACCACCACTCGCTATTTGTTCAGCGCACCGTCCAATGAGCGCGCCTGCAGGAATCACGACCGCTGCATTCGAATCCTGGCTGTATGATTGGCTTTGTCCTGACTATTTTCGCCCTAATGGTCGCGCACTCATCTCCTGCCGCCCAAAGGCAACCAACCCCTCGAATGATCGATCTTACAACAGCGGTCGTAATCGCCGCGCCTCGTCCGAATACCGCCGACGCCAAAGCCGTGCAGATGCTGGTGGAGGAAGTCGAAAAACGGACGCGCATCCGCTGGCCGGTGCTTTCGCCTGCCCAGACCTCGAGCCGCCCAAGAGTTGCAATCGTGACCAACTCTCCCGTAGGCGGGGAATGGCTGGCTGAATCGTTCTCGATCCAGACGGAGCATCAGACCGGCCCTCAGCAGATCACCATTCGCGCGCAGGATTCTCGAGGCGTTTTGTTTGGCGTGGGCCGGTTGCTTCGAAACCTGCGTATGGAGCGTGACCGCGTCAGCATTCCGGCCGATCTTATTATTACGTCTTCTCCTTATCACAGCCTTCGCGGGCATCAGCTCGGCTACCGGCCCAAGACCAATTCCTACGACGGTTGGACGGTGCCGATGTGGGAGCAGTACATCCGTGACCTTATTGTCTTCGGCGCGAACGCCGTGGAGCTGATCCCGCCCCGTTCGGACGATGACGCCGACAGCCCGCACTTCCCGCTCCCGCCGATGAAGATGATGATGGAGATGTCGAAGCTGCTGGACCAGTACGGCATGGATGTCTGGATCTGGTATCCGGCGATGGACAAGGACTATGGCAATCCGGAGACGGTTGACCGCGCGGTCAAAGAATGGGCGTACGTTTTCAGAAAGCTGCCGCGCGTGGATGCGGTCTTCGTTCCAGGAGGCGATCCCGGGCACACTGAGCCGAAGCACCTTATGGCGCTGCTGGAGAAGCAGACGGCCAGCCTGCACAAATACCATCCCAAAGCGCAGATGTGGGTTTCGCCCCAGGGATTCACGCAAGCGTGGATGGACGAGTTCATCGGAATCCTCAAGACCAAGCAGCCGAAGTGGTTGACCGGAGTTGTCTTCGGGCCGCAGGTTCGCGCGCCGCTTCCCAAGCTGCGCGCGCTCGTGCCCAAGCAGTATCCTATCCGCCACTACCCGGACATCACCCACAGCATCCAGTGTCAGTTTCCCGTGCCGGACTGGGATCCGGCATTCGCGCTCACGGAGGGCCGCGAATCGATCAATCCGCGCCCAACCCAGGAATCCCTCATCTGCAAGTACCATCAGCCCTACACCATCGGCTCCATCACCTATTCCGAAGGCTGCAACGACGACGTAAACAAGGCTGTGTGGAGCGCGCTGGAGTGGGACCCGAAGGCGGATGTGAAAGAGATTCTGCGCGAATACAGCCGGTATTTCATTAGCCCGCGATTTGAAGAGGCGTTTTCCGAGGGGCTGCTGCACCTCGAGCAGAACTGGGTAGGTCCGCTCGCGCAAAATACACAAGTTCCGCGAACGCTCAAGGAATTCCAGTTGCTGGAGGCGCGGGCGAACCCTCGCGAAAAGCTCAACTGGAGATTCCAACAGGCGCTCTATCGCGCTTATTACGATTCCTACCTTCAGTTGCGGATGATTCGCGAATCGAACATCGCGAGGCGCGCTCTGGACACCCTTGCCCAGGCGCCCCAGATCGGTTGGGACCGCGCCTCAGCCGAAACGGCGCTGGTTTTGAATGAGCTTGACGATCGCCGCGCAGGCGCCGGCCTGCGGCAGCGAGTATTCGAGCTGGCCGAGGCGCTTTTTCAGTCGATTCACATGCAGTTAAGCGTGAAGAAATACAAGGCGATTGCTGTCGATAGGGGGGCAAACTTAGACAGCATCGACGATCCGATAACCGATCGCGCGTGGATCGCACAGGAATCTAAGAGGATTGCAGCGCTGCCGGACGAGGCCGATCGCATCAAAGCGATCGACGAGATTGTACACTGGACCGATCCCGGTCCGGGAGGATTTTATGATGAACCGGGAAATCCACAGCGTCGAGAGCATCTGGCGCCGGGTCCCGGCTTTGCGAAAGATCCGGGGTTCATGTCCTCGGTTCGGGTCGGATTCGAAGGCGAGGGCGGGCGGTTACGCTGGGGTCGCTACGCGGAGACGCTATATGATACTCCACTGCAAATGCGATACTCCGGTCTAGATCCAAAGGCGGCGTATAAAATGAGGGTTGTCTATGGCCCGGATAAGCCCGAGGTCAAGATTCGGTGCATTTCCGGTAACGGAATTGAGGTGCACCCGTATCTAACGAAGCCGATCCCCCAGAAGCCACTGGAGTTCGATATCCCACCGGCGGCATACGCCGGCGGTGCGCTGGAGCTCGTCTGGAACCGCCAGCCTGGATTTGGGGGAAACGGCCGGGGTTGCCAGGTGAGCGAGATATGGATCGTCAAGAGGTGAGATTTTGGGTAATTTCAAAAGTGTCAGGCAAGCATTCTAACGTCATCCCGAGCAACTGATGCTGTCCGCAACACGTTGCATGTAATGACAAAACGCAGCAATTCCGTCATCCCGAACCGTCGGCATTTCCGTCATCCCGAACTGTCGGCAATTTCGTCATCCCGAACCGTCGTTGTGAGGGACCTGCTTTTGACGTTTGTCCTTAGGAGAAATTGATGTCGCCTGAAACACATTGCACGTCATGACTCTACGCAGCAATTCCGTGATCCCGAACCGTCGGTAATTCCGTCATCCCGAACCGTCGGCAATTCCGTCATCCCGAACCGTCGGCAATTCCGTCATCCCGAACCGTCGCTGTGAGGGACCT